>CABMCU010000001.1 GCA_902384685.1 uncultured archaeon
ATAATCCCACATATCTAGGCGTTTCGGCCCATCACCTTTCTTGAATTCTTCAATCAGCTCTTTTTTATCATCCTCATTCATAGGTGATCACTTTATTCTTCCTCGACTACTTTTCCTTTCTGAGGATTTGCTGCTTGTGCAATCATCGACATTTCTGTAAGTATTTCTTCCCAAAACGCCTCTTGTTCGACTGCGTAGTACCACATATCTAATTTATTATTCATATCTGCTTTTTTGAAATCGGCAAGAAACGCTTTTGTATCTTCTTCATTCACAGGAAATCCCTACTAGCAATAGGGAAATAGCAATGACATATATATTTCTTTATTGTTTTATTCGCCCGACAATATGACCTTTAAAACAGATGAAAATTTTAATAAGACAACATTCTTAATAGGTAGCCAAAAAAGGAAGTATCTATGGAAAAAGCTACATTCGGAGCGGGCTGTTTCTGGCACGTGGAAGAAGCATTTCGACACCTGAAAGGAGTGACTTCCACAACCGTGGGGTACATGGGGGGAACACTGAAGAATCCAACCTATGAAGACGTCTGTACCGATAAAACCGGACATGCGGAAGTCGTCGAAATAACCTATGACCCCGGAAAGATCTCCTACGAGGAGCTCTTAAACGTGTTTTGGGATATCCATGATCCGACAACCAAGAATCGACAAGGACCTGACGTCGGAACACAATACAGATCAATCATATTCTACCATACATTAGAACAAAAAACAACAGCAGAAACATCAAAAAAGAATCTCGAACAATCAAGGAAATACAAAAAGATCATAACTGAAATTACAAAAGCAACGACGTTTTATCCTGCAGAAGAGTACCACCAGCAGTATTTAGCAAAACATGGATTGGCAGCCTGCCCTCGTTAAAAAAATATTTTTTTTCGTCTCCATAACCCAAAAAGCTTATCTCAATGAACAAGATTCTCACGTGAGGAATATATCATATGATATCACGAGGGAAAAAAAAACTACTGCAGACTGGAAACATCCTTGCAACAATAATCACTATTCTCGTCAACGCCCTAGCGGTGATTCTTCCACTCAACGGTAAAACCACTCAAGAACTATCAGACAACCTACCAAACTTATTCGTACCTGCAGGCATCACCTTTTCTATCTGGGGCATCATCTACATCCTCTGGATTATCTTCGCGATATACCAAGCAAGAGACCTCTTCAAAAAAGAAGAAATCGAAATGCCATTTCTTCAACAAATCAGCGTTTTATTCATCGTAAGCAGCAACGTAAACAGCGCCTGGATTTTCCTGTGGCATTACGAATATGTCGGCTTGTCGTTGCTTATGATGATCATCCTTTTACTCAGCCTGCTCGCTATCTATGTTCGTCTGAACATCGGTCGTTCAATCGTCTCAATGGCAGAAAAACTCTGCGTCCAAGTCCCCTTCAGCGTCTATCTAGGATGGATCACGGTTGCCACCATCGCAAATGTCACTGCATTCCTTGTTTCAGTCAACTGGGACAGTTTTGGGATTAGCCCGTTAAACTGGACAATCATTATCATCGCCGTCGCAACACTCCTTACCATCCTTATGCTTGCATTACGGAAAGACATCGCGTTTAGTCTTGTCGTTCTCTGGGCATTCTTTGGCATCTGGATGAAACGAACGACACAGCCAAATACAACCATCGACGTAAATATCGCAACCACCACAACCATCGCTATAATACTCATCGCCATAGGCCTACTCGCAGTCATCGGATATCAACTAATCCGCAAGAATAAATAAAAACTCATGAAGAAAACATAAGTATACTAGAATAAACATTTACTCCTCGAGAGAATAGCTTTTAATACAATACGAAATGTACCAGCCGACTACAATATGATCAAAGTGATCTCTTTTGACTTCGATGGAACCATCGTTACCCATAAATTTGCAGATGATTTCTGGCTTGAAGGAGTACCAAAACTCTATGCCAAACAAAACCACATACGCCTGAAGGATGCACAGAAATACCTCCTTGAAGAATACGAAAAAATAGGAGACAAACGGATCGAATGGTACGACCCAGCATACTGGTTCAACCGCTTCAAAATAAAAAGTGACTGGAACGATCTCCTCAAACACTATCAGCAATCAGTAGAAATCTACCCTGATGCCGTTCCAGTCCTGAAACGTCTCTCACAACATTTCCCTCTTATCATCAGCTCCAATGCAAAACGAGAATTCATAGAAATCCAACTCGACTTCTCCGACTTGAAACAATACTTCACTCATATTTTTTCATCGACATCCGATTTTCACACCGTCAAAAAAGTCACTGATTTTTATGACATGATTTGTAAAAAACTTTCTATACAACCGCAAGAAATGGTACATGTTGGTGACCATAAAGAATTCGATTACCTCACCCCAAAAAAACTCGGTATCACCGCGTTTTATCTCAACAGAAACAAAACCAGTGCAGGACCAAATTTAGTCCATAATCTTACTCAATTCGAAGAAATCTTTATAAAACAATCACCATCCAACTATGTATACCATGAAAAAGAATTGTAAAAATAAAGGACAAGAGATTATCCGATATACCGGATGTCATCTGGTTTTTCTTTAACCATAGTTTCCATTTCATTGAGTTGCTGTGCGATATATTCTATCTCTTTTGCTTTCTCTTCAAGCCGGGAAAGATCGATTTCAACGTTCACTGCTTTTGTCAGAACCTTCAGGACCGCTTTCGCACTTTTCGGGTCAACGAGGTACCCTGGGGTCTCGCCCATAAAACAGGTGCCGGTCATGCCCCGGAGTTTCCCCAAACCAAGGAGAAGCCCACTTGCACCAATGATGCCACCGCCAGGCTCGTTCTTCTTAAATATAGCACCATATTTTTTCATGCTTTTTACGAGACGCACATCGGTCGTTGCAAAGAGTACCTTTGGCTCTTTGATTTCCCGACCCAGACCATACCCACCAAGGGTAAACATTTGTTTCACACCAAGACCCTGTATGACATCAAGGATGGACTCTACAAGCTCATATTGCCCTTGGGACGAGAGACCTTGATAATCTCCGGTCAGAATAACGATATCTCTTTGGCTTCGCTTCTTGGCTTTCCAATAAAAAAACTCGTTGTTAACCAACTTAATGGTACCATCCGGATTAATGAATACCTGAGGTGGAAAATCTTTGCTATACAATTCAGCGAATTTTTTTGCTTTGATAGAATCAATGAGATGTTCAACAGCAAGTTTCCCAACATTCCCGATCCCAGGTAATCCTTCGATAAAAATCGGATTTTTAAGCTTTGGTGGTTTCTCAACGTAATTTATTTCAACTAATTTCATTGTCTCAGTTCATCCTTATCCCTTTTTTTTAACGCCCGACGGTACTTCCCATAATGGTCTTGTGGTGAGAACCGTGCAGGTTTATTTGACACTGTTTTTTCTTTGCAGTTGCTACAGATCAGATGTAGAGTGTATCGTTTACAGTGCTTACAATAAAGTATCTCAGACATTATTCTTCGACTACACGTTGAAATTCAAATTCGCCTTTTATTTTTGTCATAAATGTTTCTGCCCGTTCAACAGCTTTTTTCATCTGTGATTCAGCAATCTTATAATCAGGAGCTTTTACTTTAATCATATAACGAGGTGCACTAATATATTTGATATCAATGGTAACGTCATCAAACTCGCTTTTTTCTGCAATCGAGAGTGCTTCTTTGATATGAGTAATTCCATCAGGGAGGTATGATGTAAGAAGCAACATGCCTTTGATTTCCACAAAAGGAACGGTGATACTGGTTTTTGCAATTTCATCGAATTTCTTGAGCCAATCTCCAGAAAATCCATCGTTTTTCAGTGTGTTTGCATCATAGGCACATTCTTCAAATGCGGTGTACATCGTCCCGTATTTCTTGACGAGCCCATCACCGAATTCTTTATAACATTGATCCACTGATTTATTAAGCCCCTGTGCTACCATCTCAAAGAGTTTGGTTGCTTTCTGCGCATTTTTCCAATCCTGGATTTTCTCCCGGCGTTGATGATCATTCACCTTCTTGAGGGAAAGATCGATGTGTTTCTTTGCAGCATCAACATGAACGACCTTACAGACAACTTTCTGTTTTTCTCTGACAAAATTACGGATGCGTTTAACCCATCCGGTTGCTATTTCAGAAATGTGGATGAATCCTTCTCTATTTGGGTATTCATCGAGTGTAACAAAAGCGCCAAAGCCTTGGACTTTGGTAATAGTACCAACAACGAGTTCTCCTTCTTCAGGGTACTCCTTCTTCAACATGCAGATGATCCTTATTCGAGGGTCTCTAAAATAGTTCCTTTAATCAGTGCTTTCCCACCATTTGGGGTTGCAAGTTTACTGCCGCAGATGTGGCAGAGGACCGTATTACTTGCCTTATCAAACAGGACTTGTTCGTTTTCACAATCATTGCATCGTACTTTAATGAACCTGCTTTTTGGTTGATCCATATATTTATTCACCTTCTATCTCAAATTTTTTTGATCGGATACTTGGCGGCTGATGCATTTTTTTACAGACTGTACACGTAAATCGGGTTGCTATCCGCCTGCTGGTTTTCTCTCGTCCCTCTGGTTTTGGTCGTGGGAACCCTCCGTACCCGCTGGTAGCACGTCTGAACCGTCGTTGTCCTCGTTTCAGTTCACTGGCCTTCCGTTTTTTCATCTTGTCAACTTCGTGAAGTGTATGTTTTTTGCAGAACGGGCAGTATCGTTTGATTTTCCTGGGAATCTTCATAGATATCACAGTTCGATTGTAACCGTAAGTAAGAAAGGTATATAAAAATGTAGGTTGCCCTATTTTATCTGTTTTACTACTCCTTTTTTTAAGAGTGGTTCAGTCATTTCGCGAGGAAGTGAAATCACGTCTTCTTTGCATAACAAATAGGTTTTTTCATCAGTCCCAATAAACTCAGGTGTATTTTCCAGGACGCGGACGATCGGATTTGTATTTGGATCTCGCTTCGATTGATCAACGACCGGTGGAGATATTGGTTGTTTTTTTGAATAACGGTCTATTGGTTCTTCAAAAATTTCTCTCCGAGAGATCGCGATCTGTTCAACAAGAGCGTTATAAAGTTTTTTTTCGATGTCTAATAGGTTACTGAGATCGGGGGTGGCACCACGTGCTGTTGCAAGAGCAGCTTGAACGATTTTTTTCTCTCGAAGCTCATAAATGCTGTTTGCGATTTTCTTTGTATTTTGAGCCTCGTCGGCGAATAGTTTGAGTTTCAGAGGATTTTTTTCATTTTCAACGCTTTGTTCAATAGTTTTTATATACGAGGAAAGATTCTGGTAGAAATTCACATTGATTTTCGTAGGAACGGAAGAGGTTTGCTCTCCTTGCTGGATCCTGCGGAGTGTTTTATAGTTGATTTCCTCGTGTTCATCCATAGTTGTTTATTAAATCATGATTAGTGTTAAATAGTTTTAGTTCTCTCTGATGATTTCTTTTTCATTGTATTGATTATAAAAATATTATATTACAATTCTTTTTTCTTTTTATTCCAGTCCAACAGCGCTAATTCGGAAACACGCTTTGTTTCCTTCCGGTTGCGACCGATGTTTAATGATTATTGCTTCTCGTTGTCCGATTCCTTTTCGATCAAGTCGTAGAATGGTTTTCGTCATATGCTCAGCATCACGGTTTGTGAACGGTTTGACCTCACCAGTTTTATCAGTATATACTTGTTCAGTAATAATCACAAACAAATCCTTTTCTCGCGCAGCAACCTGCAGATCTGTCACCTGCCTGGTAAAGGAACGAATCCCTCCTTCCCTATCATCCTCAAGGTTTAAACGATAAAACATTGTGATCGTATCAACAATGATTAGACCTACTGCTTTCGTTGCAATCGCATCATGGATCATTTGTTCCTGTGATTCAAACGACGTTGGGGTAAAAAAAAGGATATCACGAAGGATTTTCTGATAACCGCAGTCCACGCAAATCTGCCGTATTCGCTCAACCGAAACACCCTCTGTGTCAATATACGCAACTTTCTTGCCTGATAAAACACACTCACGAGCAGCCTGCAGACACAGATTTGTTTTTCCAGTACCGGCCTCACCATAGATTCGCGTAATGATTCCGCTTTCAAGGCCGCCTCCTAACAGGCTATCCAAAGGCAGGCACCCTAAAGATAACATATTCATGATTTGAACCATGAGGAAGCTCGGGCATAAAAATGCTTTGCAGACCTACTTAAGAATCTCATCAAAAACATAGGTCTCCCACTCGCGTCTACCAAGAACAATCTCTAATTCTACAGGAGTAATTATCGGTTTCTTATATTGCAGATAGTCATCAATCGCTATTCGTGGGCACGCGGTCGATACATAACAATCAATATCAAATCCTTGGAGAGACATCGGGGAAAACTCATCTAACGTAATCAACAAGGAGAGTTTACCTGCAGAATCAAGCATCTGTTGTATCTCACGAGCAAGTGTAATGCGTTGTTGACCACGTTTCACCCCAATAAGAATACCAAATCGTCGTGCGCTCCTGCACGCAACAATCGCACCGTACCGTTGTCGTAACATATTATTCTTCATATCCTCGATTTCTTGTTTTTTCACGGCGTTAGTATATGGATCAGCGGCTATCACCGGTTTTCTTGTGCTCATCAACAGACCAACTGGGTGAAATGTTCCGCTTCCAATAAATAAAAAGCAATCAACATTCTCTGCTATCTTCGTCCCAACAGAAAAATTGCATCCCAGAATCTGACCTTTTGTTGATATTCGTTCATCACCCTCAGCAATGAATGGTTCAAGGTTATGTTCCCGTAAAATTGTTCCAACATTCTCAAGTGTATGAAGATGCTGCGCCGTGGTGACAAGCCCAATTTTTTTCCCTACTAACGAAGGAATCGCTTTTTCAACGACTTTGGAGACATCCAATGTTGATTGCGCATTCACAAATAGAGTTGGAATCCAAAAATTTTCTACATCAGATATCTCCGTATGCCCTAGGTGAATAACACAATCCACATCCAGGTTTTTTAGTTCGTAATTCACGAGGTCACAGGCGCCAAAACACTCGTCTGCGGACACAAGAATCATCGCCCCAGTTTCTTTCTTCAGGTATTCAACCAAAGGAAAAATACTGCGTTTCAATCCTTCAGGAATCTGAATAGCGATTATTTTATATCCTTGTTGTTTGATGGTTTTTGTAGCGTTTTCAATATCAATCAGATATCCTGAAATTTCCATTAAATCACCTTACTACTATGAGAAAGAAGAAGGCGAAAGAAGCTCATCCGATACTCGTATGATTCATCGGATGTATCCATCGTCAGACAATCCTCCTCTGAAGAAAAAGGATCAAATGTTGTTTTTTGTTGAAGGTAGATCTCCCAGCGCCCATCAGAAATAGATTTCTTTCTTAAACGATCCTCTAAACGTTTTTTAACCACATCATCAGGGCAGACACACTGAATTCTCACTAAAGTCGCATGATATTTTGCGGCGATATGGTGCATCATATCCCGGTATTTTTTCTTCTGAAATGTTGCATCCAAGACAACATTTTCTTTTTTCTTCAGAAATTTTGCTGCCTGTTCCATAACCTTTTCATAGGTGTCATCAATTTTTTTTGGATCATAAAGACCTGTGTTGAATTGATCATGATGTTGTTCAAATTTATCGATACCAGCAATCTCCTTTCGAACGACATCAGTGTTAATCTGCGCTGCATGATAATCAACCGCTATTTTACGTGCAATCGTCGATTTGCCAGTGCCAGTTAAACCGGTGACAAGGAAAAGTAATGGTTTACTCTTCTGCAAATCAAGTAAAAACAACTCCGTATAATATCGTGACAAGTCAAAGTATTTCTGCGCGGTTTCTACAAGATTACCCTTTTTTTCAGGATTAATATGAGGATCGTTGAGTTGAAAGCCATAGACTTTCCCGCGGACGAACGCCCGGTAAGACTTGTAAAAATTTAACACGGAATAGATGTTTATATCACGACTTTTTTCCACATATTTTTGAATCAAATAGCTGGACAAGTAAGGGTAATTCAAATAATCAAGATCCATAGATAAAAACCCGATATCAGACGCGACATCGCAGAATCGAAATCGGTCGTTAAACTCGATACAGTCAAAGATATGGATGTTCTCGCCGGTCACAATGATATTTCCAGAGTGTAGGTCTCCGTGGCAATCATAGATTTTCCCTTCTTTTATCCGCTGTCCGAACACTTCTTTTTTCCGCTCGAAAAACTTCGTTGTCGCTTCTTTAACATACCAGTACATCTCTTTTGAAATCGTAAAATCAATCATCGGTTTTGTTTGATTAAAATTTTCATCAATATTTTGTTTAACTGCCTGTAATTCACCATATTTTTTAATTTCCTCTAAAGGCTCCTGCGTGTCATAAAAATCAACGAGAATCGTACACAGATGATCAATGGTTTCTTCAGAAATTTTCGCTTGTTGAAGCATGTTGGTCATGATATATTCTTGGGGGAATTCTTTCATCTTTAATACATACTCAACGATCGTGCCATCTCCATCGAGTTCAAGGGTGTTATCCTTCTGCGTGATAGGAAGAACATCAAGATACATATCAGGGCAAAGTCTCTTATTGAGCCGCAGTTCCTCTTCACAGAAGTATTTGCGTTTATCCAATGTTGAAAAATCAAGGAAACCAAAATTCACTGGTTTTTTCACCTTGTACGCGTAGGTTCCGGTAAGGGCAACATAGGAGATATGTGTTTGAAGTAGCTGAACTGAGGTCACATGAGGCCCATAAAATTTTGGGTTTTTCAGTTGATCAAACAGCATGCCCTGGTTCATACGCACGTAGTAGAACACTATGTTTTAAAAGGTTTGTCTTTCATGAATTGACATCAGTTGTTACAACTCAAATTTTCTCTAACAGAGCCGCATATTTTACTTTGTAATAAGAATTCTTTGGCATGGTTCTTTATCCACGGAACGCGAAAAGAACAAACATGACTTGAATACAAAGGGTGGCAAGGACCGCAGGAATGAAGTACTTATACATCCTTGTCGTATCGGTCTTCAAATAATCACTACTCAGAACATTGCAGAGATGAATCGGGGAAATCAAATAACCAAGGAATGAGCTGATAAAGATAAGGCTCGTCAGACCAAGGAGACTTACCCCTGTAAAAGAAAAAAACGGTGCAACAAGTGAATATGAAAGTGGTGCAAGGGCACCAAAATCACTCCCAGTAAGTACCCCAAGCAGAAACGGAATAATGATGATGATGACAAGAGCAGGAAACGCAACACTGCTCATTATTTCTTGAATAAGAATATGAACTTGAGATACCTTAAACATTTCTTGAAAAATAATGATTCCGAAAACAGCAAACGCAAGCTTCCATGTCAGTGATTTTTTCACAATCCCACTATAGGTTTTCCAATCACTTTTTGTAAGAATATATAAAAGAAAGATACTCACGGAGACGCCTAGTAAAAAACATCGTGTTTCAGAGAGACCAATGTATTTCAAAGGGTAAAAAAACAGAGGTACTATCGGTGGGAGGAGATAGACGAGGCCTTGATAATTTTTTAATATGTCATCCTTTGGTTTTGGCCGTGATCCGACGAACCATCGAAGGAAGAAAAAACCAATAACGACAAAGACAATAAACCCAACGAAGTTCGCAAGGATCAATGCCCCCATTGGGATATCTGAGAAATTGATGCTACAGATGATAATCATCGCTTGAGAGATAGGATATATCGGAAACCAGATGTGACGGAACCAGACATTTAAAAAATTTTTTTGGTCTTTATTCAACTGATATTTATTTCCCTCGTTATCAACCAATGGTGCGGAAAATAATGAGCCACCAGGGTTCGGCATCAGTCCATAGACCGCAGGAATAACACCAAGTGTACCTCCTTTGGAAAAAAACGCTCGTAAGCTGTTGATGAGTATATCGATAGCCCCTGTTTCTTGCATGCACTTCGCGAGAACGAAGATCAAGGTCATAAGTAAGGCAAGCTCCGTAGTACTTGTGACTATCTGATGTGTTTCAAATGAATAGAAACTCGCTTCAATCATTGTCTTTGGAATATCGATTGGAGAAATAACCTCAAGAGAAAAAATACCAATAATAATCGAACCGAGCAATAATGTCAACCCAAAATTCACTTTCTTCCGAATCAAAACAAGAATAACGATAAAGGCGATAATAACCCCAATGAGGTTGAACATGCTGGGCCAGGAAATATATGTATGATTTAACTAATTAACTCTTGTGCGTATCTCTGAGCCTGCTCTATTGTTTTTTCATAGTCGATAGTGAGGAAGTCCAGGTTGAGCATTACTGGTTTTCCATTGATAATAGTTGTACAGACATCTGTTCCTCTCACGGCATACACAAGATGGGATATAGGATCATGAAGCGGGGTGAGATGCGGCTTTTTCAAATCAATTATGATAAGATCAGCGGTTTTCCCTTCATCAAGAGAACCAAGAGTATGTTGAATACCAAGACATGTAGCACCGCCCTTGGTCGCCAGATCAACAACTGTTTGTGCAGGGAGAACAGTTGGGTCCCAGCGATGATTTTTATGGATTAGCGCGCAAAATTTCATCGTTTCAAACATATCAAGGGTGTTGTTGCTTGCTGCGCCATCTGTACCTAAACCAACAGGAACGTAAGCATCAAGAAGCTCAGGAATTGGTGCGTACCCACCGGATGCAATTTTCATGTTACTGACCGGACAATGAGATACAACAACGCCAGCATTTTTCATTTCAAGAATCTCATTTTTTGTGATCCATCCACAATGCGCAAGAATCGTACCTTTACGAAGTAAACCGATTTTTTTCAAATGCTCAACCGGTCGTACCCCATATCTTTTTTCTATATCGTAGACTTCGTCTCTGGTCTCAGAACAATGTGTATGCAAAGGAACATCATATTTCATTGCAACTTCAAGGGACTTTTGAAGTGTTTCTGGATTGCAGGAGTATGCACTATGAGGAGCAACTACAGGAGAAATTAAACTGTTACCTTTCCAGCGTTTCACAAACTGTTCACACTGTGGGATTAACTCTGCTGCTTTATACTCCGGGGTATCAAAGCCAATAAGTGCAAAACCAAGGAACCCCCGAATTCCAACCTTTTCAGAGACTTTCGCGATTATATCTTCAAAAAAATACATATCAAGATACGATGTTGTACCGGATGCGATCATCTCTAAAAGTCCAAGCTCTGTTCCACACTGAATAAATTTCTTATCGAGCTTTGCCTCAGCTGGCCAGATCCGCTGCGTAAGCCAGTCTTTAAGTAGCATGTCATCTGCATACCCGCGAAACAATGTCATTGGGATATGCGTATGAGTATTAAGTAAACCAGGTAAAACAAGTTTCTCTGTTCCATCGATTTTATAATCGGCCTCAATAGTAAGCGGTTTTTTTGAGAGTTCTACAATTTGATGGTCTTCTATATATAAATCGCCATGAAGTCGTTGCCGAGAATTATTCTTAGTAAGAATCGTGGAGTTTTTAATGAGAATGCTCATTGTTTGTATCTCCATTTAATGATAACGAGTCTTTTGGACTTTATCATATTTATAAGATTTTACGATTTACTGACTTAAAACCGTTTTAAGCTTATCTTCATTGCGGTTCTGATCTCTGATTCAGAACAATTACAAACAGGAAGAGACAACAACCGAGAGAAACCAAATTTGTTTCGATCAGTGTGTCTCCCGGTTAGGTAATGTTCAGAGCGATTCCCCCAATGCGTTTCCACTACTACAACAACTCATGGGATACTAAGAATCTACTAACTTTTTCTTCTTTTTTCTTTTTATCTATCAATCGATTAGCACTAAAAATATGAGTCTTAAAACCATGTCAATGCTTTTGGCTCTAAGGATATGTTTTTAAGTGCAGAGGAGGGGATTTCAATTCCAAGGTCAAAGCACTTTTTTAGTTTCTTATATCTTTCTATTTGGTAGCATTCTCATCTTGTAAAGGTTATATTTTTTTTATCTGATTTATAATCAAGGTCTGGGTATTTAGGTTTAAATTTTACTCTTATCTCTTCATCATATTTTTTCTCTCCGCCTTTTGCTTCGAGTATCTTCCTTCCTGCTTCCACTTGACTGAGTGTATTAACATTAAGTGTGTTTAATGTACCTGGGCCAAGTCTCGATAGAAGTCTCATCGTAAGACCTACGCCATAGGGTATTGATTCTGTTCTAAACATCGTACCAGGAACTGCTTCGAACCATGTACCTAATGAGTCCTCTCCGAGTTTTGTAATTGGAACGCCCATTCCCGCTTGGCGTTCAGGTGTAGGTCCTGCATGACCTACTACCCATTTACCATCAATATACACTTCAATGTCTGTCTCTATTGAAAAAAAACCAAGTGCATCATACCATTTTTGCATCATTGCATCATATAGATCATACATCGGTTGACTCTCAATTGCTGCAAACATTTTATATCTAGCTTTTAATCCAGCACATCTACATAGAGCTGTAAAAACACTGTTTATATGCATACATGTTCCTGTTCCTCGCTGGAGTGTTTGATCAACATCATTCAATGTGATTATTTCAAGTTCTAAATTCCTTTTACTCCATTCAAAAGCTGCTTCTGCAAATTCATAATCAGTTTTTTTAAAAACACCAAGTTGATGAGCGAGTGCTATTATGTTTTTATCATGTGAATTACACCATAATGTTGGGCGTTTATATTTTTCATTTGTATTAAAATATTGCATTTCTTCTTTATATTCAGGTAATATATATCTTTTGATTGGTCGAACATATTTTTGTCCACTGGAAGGTTTTCTACTTATTTTTTTAACATCGCTCATGTTTGTTAAAAAAATCTTTGAAAAAGCGAGACCTCCGCCGATTAGCATTTTTAAATAAGTCTTATTGGGAATATATTCTCGGTCTTTCATCTCCAGTAGACTTATCATAGTGATTACCCCCTAATAATAAATGAAAATTCTAAGTCTATTCTCTATGCATAGTCGAATATGATATAGTATATATCATTTTTCCTGAATTTCTGTTATTTTTTAAAAAATTAAACTTTTAATATAGTGCAGGGGAAGGGATTTGAACCCCAGTTTAATATTAAAAAATATGATTTTACCCTGTTTTAACATTTGTTAAAACCGTGTCAATGCTCACAAATCAAATAGGATCTAAAGATATGTTTTTAAAGAAAAAAAAGATAAGTGAACTGATAATACAGTGATAAAAAAAGTTGGATTTTCCACTGTGGACAAAATACTTGACGATATTCTGAAAACACTCCCATTGGAATTCAAGGAAAGAGCAAAAGAAATGACTGTTGATGATTTCATTATCAAACATCATTTCGGACTTGGACTATTGATTAAAGACAAATACTTCTATAGGAATAAAACACAGGAGCAACTCATCGAGAGTTTAGGCCACAAAAAAAAGTACGTATTTCTAGATGGTGATGTTTTTTCAGGCATCATTTTGGAAAAGTTATATGAGAGAATCACAACTGAAGACAAATAGAAATTATAATGTAATTTTTTCTTTTTGATAATATTCTTCAATACTAATTATATCTGAAACGATAAAGTATAGCATTGATGTGGGAAGGCTTTTTTCAGACAAACAACAACAGAACGATCCTGAATGGATCATACAGATAGCAAAAAGTCTCCTTAAAACGGTAATAGAGAAAAATTTGAGGAAGTACAAAAAATATTTGTTGAAACCTATCTTGAAAACATTCGAGAGGGGATAAACCCCAAAAATGTTTTGAAAAAAGCGAAATGTGTTGTATCCTGCTTTTTAATGTTACAGTAATGAAATGGGTCGTCATTGGTTTGGG
>CABMCU010000002.1 GCA_902384685.1 uncultured archaeon
AATGGATGACATGGGATGTCACCAAAGACGTTCAATACCTTGTCAATGAACGAGCATACTACGGATGGATAATAACGAATGAAAACAACTGGATACAACCAAATATCTCTATGGTTTACTTCAGGACAAGCGAATATGGCAATTACATCCCTTACCTCGAAGTCACCACCTCAGAGGCAAATAAAGAACCTATTTCAGGGTATTCCTTCACCCCTCTTAACCCTACAACAAAAGACACGATACAATTCACGGATACTTCTTACGATTCCGATGGGACAATCACCGAATGGTTCTGGAATTTTGGAGACGGCAACAGCTCTACAAGCAGAACCCCTACACATACCTACGCCCAGAGCGGGCAATACAACGTGACCCTCCAGGTGACTGATAATGATGGTATTACAAATTCAAAGACGGCAATTGTGTTAATATCCACACCGAAATCCACACCAGGATTTGAATTTCTCATCGTTTTGTGCGCGATAGCATTTGTATTAATCGTAAGATTCAAATGGAAAAAACGGAATTAAAAATTTTTCCTGACAATAAATTCGCACAAAAATATTCGTTTAAAACCATGTTAATACTTGGCCGAAATTGTTAATATCTTTATATAGAAGTTTAATTTTCTTATTACGAAGGCAATACTACTTTTATAAGTAAATTGTTTTGCAAAACGTATTAAATAATACGTGTCTATTCTCATTCTAATGAAACCGATTTTACAGGTCGCATTAGACCTTCTGAACGCAGAACGAGCGATAGGAATTGCGAAAGAAGCGATTAATGGTGGAGCTGACTGGTTAGAAGCAGGAACTCCTTTGATTAAAAGTGAAGGTATGGATATTATTCGCCAACTTCGGGAACAATTCCCAGAAATAACAATTGTTGCAGATATGAAAACCATGGACACTGGTGCTCTAGAGACCGAGATGGCTGCAAAAGCAGGTGCTGATGTTATTTGTCTTCTTGCAGCATCTGATGATAGTACAATTCTTGATGCAGTGAAATCCGCACGGAAATATGGTGTAAAAATCATGATGGATCTCATTGGAGTCCCTGAGACTGTCAAACGTGCAAAAGAACTTGAAAAACTTGGCGTTGATTATCTGTGTATTCATGTTGGTATTGACGAGCAAATGCACGGGAAAAACCCGTATAGTATCCTTACATCGCTTGTGAAACAGACCAATGTCCCAATCGCTGTGGCAGGAGGACTGAATAGTGAGACAGTCGCTAGTATGATACGTATCGGTGCTTGCATAATCATCGTTGGTGGAGCTATTACAAAAGCAAAGAACGTTACTGAGGCAACAAAAATAATAAAAAAAGCAATCATCCAAAAGAAATTAATCAAGACTGATCTTTTTAAAAAATATGATACAACGCAGTTATATGAAGCGTTTATGCTTGTTTCTACTCCTAATATTTCTGATGCAATGCATAGACAAGGAGCGCTCCAGGGTATAAGACCGATTATTACTGGATTTCATATGGTGGGGCGTGCTCTAACCGTAAATACTATAGATGGTGATTGGGCAAAACCTATTGAAGCAATTGATAAGGCAGGAAAAGGATGGGTTCTTGTTATTGATGTAAAGAAGGGGAAAACCGCGGTATGGGGTGAACTTGCAACTTGGAGTGCAAAGCTCAAGAATCTTGCTGGTGTTGTGATTGATGGCGCAGTAAGAGATTATGATGATCTTATAAAAATTAGATTCCCGATTTTCTCCAGATATATTGTCCCAAATGCAGGAGAACCGAAAGGGTTTGGAGAAATCGGTGCGGAAATAATATGTGGGAGTCAAACTGTCCGGACAGGTGATTGGATTATCGGGGATGATTCCGGGGTTGTTGTCGTACCGCAAGAGATAGCGCAAGAGATAGCGAATCGAGCATTAGATGTGAAAGAAGGAGAGAACCGTATACGAGAAGAGATCAAATCCGGTGGATCACTCGGTAGTGTTTTAAAGTTAAAAAAGTGGGAGAAAAAAATCGGATGACAAAGGTCGTCTTCTTTACAGATATAAAGAAGCTACATAAGGCGTTTGCATTATTTTCTCTTCAGAACTATGCAGGGAAAAAAGTACCGGTGAAACTTCATATGGGTGAGAAAGGAAACCCTTATTTTGTGAAACCTGAATTAGTGAAATATGTGGTTGATGAACTTAAAAAAGCTGGCGCGAACCCTTTTCTTTTCGATACGACAGTTGCTTACCATGGATCGCGGCATACGAAGACAGAATATCTAAACCTTGCAAAGTTACATGGTTTTACTAATAAAAACATCGGCTGCGATATAGTAATCGACGATTCCGGTGTCTCCACTCTAGTCGAAGGGAGAACTTTCATGGTTGCTGATCATTTAAAAAATTCGACGCATATCTTTGCTCTTTCACATGTAAAAGGACACATTCAATCAGGGATGGGTGGTGCGATTAAAAACTTTGGAATGGGTGGAGTGACGAAAGAAACAAAGATAAAAATCCATGACGGCAGTTATCCTGTATATCAGAAGGATGCATGTACCTTCTGTGGTGTGTGCGCTGAGGTCTGCCCATTTCAAGCAATCACGGTAAGCGGGGAATCCTGGGAGTATACCGAACAGAAATGTTTTGGGTGTAGTACTTGCGTTGATGCATGCCCATTTGAAGCACTACAGAATCAAAATGCTGATCTTCAATTCCTTCTCGCATGTTCCGCAAAAGCCTGCATTCAAGATAAAAACGTATTGTATCTGAATGAGTTGAAACGTATTACAAAAGGCTGTGATTGCGATCCGAATGCAGGACCAATCATTTGTCCTGATATTGGATATCTCATAAGTGATGATCCGGTAGCGATTGATAAAGCATCCTTAGATCTTATTAACAACATCAAAGAAAATGTTTTTAAAAAAATCAATAAGATAGATCCAATGAAACAAATAAAATATGGCGAGGAGATCGAGTTAGGATCATCCTCATATCAGTTGATTACACTTTAGATTTATTTTATGATTGGTTTTCCAAGAGGAAGTATTGTTTTTCCGTAGGTTTCATTTAACACTTCGGCGATAGCAACATAAAATGCGCTAAATCCACAGATGATCCCTTCGTAACCAATCCATGGACCACTTATGTAGCCCCAGTCTCGAAGTGCGAGTAAGAAAAACAAGACGAATAATGATCCGAAGATCAACTGCATACCAGTGTTCTTTTTCAATGTACCAATGAACATACAAAAGGTGAAAAGACCCCACATGAAGAAGTACCAGGCCATAAATCCAGCTTCTGTCGCCCCGGCTTTTGAACCCGCGCTGATGAAAGTGAGACTCGGAAAAACCCATAAAGCTACTAAGGAAATCCAAAACAGACCATACGAGGTAAATGCTGTGGTTCCAAACGTATTTCCTTTTTTAAATTCCATAATACCTGCGAAAATCTGTGCAAGACCACCATAGAAAATTCCCATACTAAGGATCATAGCACTTACTCCATAAGCGCCGGTGTTATGGATATTCAATAAAACAGTTGTCATACCAAAGCCTAGTAAACCCAGTGGTGCTGGATTTGCCAAAATATCATTCTTTACTGCCATAATAAGTCACTGCTTCGCTGAATAAAATAGTTCTTTAAAAATTTATCGAGATACATAACTATTTCCAGAGTATTACAACAAATCCGGTGAAAATCATGGCAAGAACAACCAAGATTGCAATAATTTTAATCGCCCAGCTTCGTAATGTTTTTCTGCTCATTTTCATGATTTCTTCCTCTGGAGTTCCACATAAAAACCATCGAATGATAGAATAATGCTACCTTTTTTACCTTTCAGACCTGCTTCTTTCTTCACTTGGATATATCCTCCCTTAAGCAGTCCTTCCTGTTTCGTCACCTTAATTCCAGGGATTTCTGAGATAGAAATATCCCCTTTGTTTTCAATTATTTTGATAATGTCGTTTTGGTGTTCTTTAATCCATTGCGAAATCTTCTGACTTTCGTTTTTAAATGCAGGTCCGAGTTTCGCATACACTGGTTCAACAGCAGTAATTGTCTCTTCGATATTAGGTTTTCCCTCTCTAAATTCATGATCCTCAGGATATTTTAAGGTTGATATAATTATTGAACCACTTGGTCGAATCCTCTGAATATTTTCTGCGGAAGGATAGTATGTGGTAGTTGCGTTTATCGGTGCATTTAACGCTAATCCTTGTCCACTTTTCCATGGCCTTACTTGAGCGATATGGCTTTTTACTAAATCGCCAGCTTTTTCTTTTTCTTCATCGATAAGAATTGGCTCTGGCCATGTTGAAACATGGATACTAGCATCATCTTCAAAATCTTCATAGAGGTCCCAGTATATCTCTTCGGTTATGTGGGGGAAGATCGGGGCAAACAACTTCAACAAACCTAATCCAACAGTGTATAAAGTGTAGCGAATGCTTTCCACGTTCTCTTTGTGATAAATCGATCCTTTGATCATTTCAATGTAATGATCTGCAAGCTCATGCCAAAGGAAGTATTCGATTTCTTTCATGGCTTGTGAGTAATCAAACACATCCATCTGTTTAGTACATTTTTTTACCAGTTTACTATACTTTGTAAGAATCCATATGTCGATATCCTGCAGTTTTTCAGGTTTTTCAGGTTTGCTTTCTTTGATAATGTTGCCGATAAATTGTTGTACATTCCAGAGTTTACGCAGAAGTTTGGTTCCACGAACAACGTCCTTTCTTCGGAACGGGTTGTCTTCACCTAAAGCGCAGCTGGCTGCATAACATCGGAATGAATCAGATCCATATTCATCAATGACTTGCAACGGGTCAATGACATTACCGAGGCTTGCATGCATAGGGATGCCATCTTCAGAGAGAATGAATCCTCCCATCATGATATTTTCAAAAGGTTTTTGATCAGTAAGAAGCGTACAACGGAGGATCGTATAAAACGCCCAAGTGCGAATGATATCATGAGCCTGCGCACGGAGCGACATCGGATAAAGCTGTTTAAATTTCTTCTCATCGCGATGCCAAAATGTGTTATATAATGGTGAGATGGAGGAGTCCATCCAGGTGTCAAAGACATCCTCGCAGCCTTTCAAGTGACCACCGCATTTCTGGCAGTTCTCTACTGGTGGTTTGTCAATCGTCGGATCAATATAGCAATCTTCAGGTCGCGCAAGAACAACCTCACCACATTTTTCACATTCCCATAGCGGAATAGGTGTTGCGAAGTACCGCTGTCTGCTGATCACCCAATCTCATTCCAGCGAATTTACCCAGTCTTCAAGTCGTATTTTCATAAACTCGGGATACCAGTGCATCGCATTGCTTTTGTCAAGAACCAGGTGTTTGAATGGTATCGTTTTTAAAAACCATTGTTTTGCGTTGATGAATTCCACTGGTGTTTTGCATCGCCAGCACACCCCAATGCTTTGCGCAAGCGGTTCTTGTTTTAGAAGTAACCCATTTTTAGTCATCTCCTCGATGATTGTCTTTCGTGCATCGTCAATCTTCAATCCCTTGTACTTTCCTGTAATCGAAGTCATTTTTCCTTCTTCATCGATGCTCATTTCAAGGGGGAGTTTATATTTAAAAACCCATTTTAGGTCTTCTTTGTCTCCGACGGTACAGATCATGACGAGACCGGTACCAAAATTAGGGTCGACTGCGTCGTCTTGAACGATTTTTACTTCTTTAGTTAATTCTGGGGGGACTTTCACGGTCTGGCCAACAAGCCAGGGTGCTCGTTCATCTGTTGGGTGAACCGCGACAATCTGGCAGACAGCAAGCATCTCTGGTCGTGTGGTTGCAATCTCGATGTATACTCCATGGCTATCCTTCCCAATCCCTGGGTATTTTAGAAGTTGTTCATCTTGTGGTTTGGTAAAATAGAATTTTATGGTGTTGAGTTTTGTGGTCCGGTCGCTGTAGACAACCTCTGCGTCTGCCATTGCAGTCATACAGCGAGGACACCAGTTCACTGGGAACCTACCTTTGTAGATATAGCCTTTGTTGAACAGTTCGATAAACGAAATTTGTGTGATCCTCCGATAATACTCTGCATCGGTCTGGTAATAAATAGAAGGGTCCATGCTTTCCCCGAGTCTAATGAACTGGTTTGTCATGGTCGCGATATTTTTTTGTGCGAACGCTGAACAGAGTTTCGTAAATTCATGCCGATCGATATCTTTCCGGGTGATGTTGAGTTGGCGTTCGACGCGTTCTTCAATCGGGATTCCATTGACATCAAAACAGAGAGGAAAAAACACATTGTATCCTCGCATGCGTTTGTAGCGGGCAGCAAAATCAATATGGGTATAATGCACCGCATGTCCTGCGTGAAGCGGGCCGGATGCATACCGTGGTGGAACATCGATGCTATACGGTTGTTTCGAGCTTTTAAAATCGAAATTATAGATGTTCATTTCTTGCCATTTCTTCTGCCATTTTTCTTCTAAACTTTTCTGGTCATACTCCATCATATAGGCGTCCTCATAGGGGAGCGGTTTTAGAACGCACAGTAGATTTTTCCTTATTAACTTTATTGTAAAGTAATATTTGTATTTGTTGTTTATATCAGAAAAACTTAAATAATATATTATAAAAAAAAACGATGAAAATTTTAAATTATATATTCAGCGTAAAAATAAAGTTCTAAGGATATGTTTTTAAAGAAGAAAAACAGAGATGGATATAATCTTTAAGTAAAACTTACGTTGACAAAAACTGTTATTCTAAGGATATATATTTAAAGGATAAATTGATTTAAATAAATAATAACGGGGGAAGAATTATGAAAAAAATAATACCAATAGTAATTATTGTGGTATTGATCCTAAGTGGAGTTGGAACAAGTGCTTATTTTATACAAAAAACACCAACTCAAAAGCTAGAAACAAAATCTGATACTATACTATTTTCCAAGCCAATCATCACAGAAAATAAACAAGGGTATTTGACCATATCATTAAAAGAATCAAACGCAGCGCTTCAAAACATTGGTGAACCGATTCTCCCTGTAATCAATAGAAAATACACGTTTCCATTCGGCACGACAATCAAAAACGTTCAAATCACGTTTTCAGGAAATACACAATATACTCTATCAAAAAAGATCGTTCTTACGCCCGCTCCTGTCACCTCACTTAATGGAAAAGAAATCAACGATAATAGTCAAAAAGAAAATGAAGTAGTGTATATGAGTCAAAATCTCTACCCAGAACAATCCTATACATACAGTCTTCATGCAGGATTAGAACAGAAAAATCATGTTATTATCCTAAGCCTCCAATGTTATCCAGTGCGCTATCTGCCAGCCGAAAACCTCCTGTATGCTGCAGGAGCAGTATCCATCAATGTGACCTATGAACCCCCTGAGAAACCTGTTGTATTTACTGATAAATATGATATGGTGATTATCGCCCCTGAGAAGTTCTCAAAAGACCTTCAACCGTTGATTGACCATAAAAACAGTCATGGGATCCGAACGATCCTGAAGACAACCGAATCAATTTACACCGAGTTTTCTGGGAGGGATCAGCCTGAAAAAATAAAATATTTTATTAAATACGCTATTGAAAACTGGAACATCACCTATGTCCTTCTTGTCGGAGGAAAAAAATCCATTTTCTTTGGAAACTGGGGCATCGAAGGTCCTTACACACCCAATGATAACCTATGGAATGTTCCCGTGAGATACAATACCCTCCTTGATTCGTCTGGTGAAGATGGATGCCTCACTGATCTGTATTTTGCGGATGTGTATAAAGTGCAAGATGGTAAGATATTTTTTGATGACTGGGATAGCGATCATAATAACCACTTTGCACAATGGACGTTAGACGCAAAGGACATCCTCGATTTATACCCTGACGTCTATGTCGGGAGACTTGCGTGTAACTACAATTATGAAGTCAAAATCATGGTGAATAAAATCATTACTTATGAAAACAGTGGCCCTGAGGCAAAACCCTGGTTCAATAGAATCATTGGTGTCGGTGGAGACTCCTATGATGACCGACCACCATATGGTGATGATATCTATGAGGGGGAAGCACGCAGTCAAATTGCGTTTGATTATCTCAATAATAATTTCACTGATGTTCGCGTGTGGGCATCACAACGAGATACCGGAGGCTTAGTTCCCAACACCGGTGATATTATCAAAGCCATCGATGAAGGCTGTGGGTTCTTATACTTTGAAGGTCATGCAAACCCTATGCTCTATAAGACGCATTGGGTCCATGAGTATAACTGGACCAATGCGTGTACCGGGATCCGCATTTACGATATGTGTCGACTTATGAATAAAGAAAAACTCCCTGTCTGTGTGATTGGTGCCTGTCATGTCAGCCAGTTTAATACAAGCATCTTTGACTACAGGAAAAACCTAAAAGACCCGTATCCCACCCCAGAGTGTTGGTGTTGGAAACTCACTCGATTAGTCGGGGGCGGCGCTATTGCAACAATCGGATATACAGGCCTCGAATGGACCGCTACTTATGGTTGGGATAACGATGACATACCAGACTGCATACAATATTTTAGTGGATACCTTGATAGTCGGTTCTTCCATGCTTATGGAGTCAATGGAGTGCATCATCTTGGAGATGCTTGGGGGCAAGCTATCTCTGATTATCTTGGCAGATTCCCAGGGATGCATTCAGCGTGGGATTGTAAAACAGTGCAGCAATGGCTTCTTTTCGGCGATCCCAGTCTCTTAATTGGAGGATACTCATAAATCTTCAATTAATTGTATATATAAATATCGCAATATATTTAAGGAGAAAATCGATAAATAAGTAGGAGGAAAATATGAGAAAGAAAATAATACCAATTTTAATCATAACGCTGATGACTGTAAGTACGGCATTGCCAGTACTTGGAATACCTATAAGCTCTGAGTCTTCCGGGAAGAAAGACTTTACACCCTCTGGAACAAGCGATGTAAAATTAGATGTCGCAATAACGACAGACTATGTGAATGCATATGACGACCATGGTCTTCGAATACGAGAATTTAATCTGATACAAGACGTGTATGCCTATTTTCAAATCTCGGCCCCTGACACAAAAGGTCTATATCTCACACAGAAGTGGTGGTATGACAACGGAACTGGGCTAAAATTCGAATGGTCGTATAGTATGACAGCTACTGGTCATTACACAGGCTATGCAGTATGGACTTGGTGGGCGATTGGTAAAGACTATGGGAAAGGAATCGGTTATATAGAATTCTTGGTTAACAATGTAACTCTCGGATCTACCAATTATTACTCTGATGGTGGTAATTCACCACCAACCATACCAACCATAACAGGTAACACCAGTGGAAATATAAAAACATCCTATACATATACCTTAATGGCATCAGATCCCGACGGATTTAAGGTAAGCTACTATGTGGACTGGGGAGATAATACAACAACCGATTGGACAACGTTTACAGCTTCGAATGTTCCGATAAAATTAACTCACACCTGGACTACAAAAGGTACATATGCCATCAAATGTAAAGTCAAAGATTTAATCGAAACAGAAAGTGACTGGGGAACCCTCTCTGTAACAATGCCCTGCTCATATGAAACACCGAAACTACCGTTCTTCGAGTTGTTTTTCCAGCGATTCCCGAATGCGTTTCCAGTTCTACGACAACTATTGGGGTATTAAAAATCCCCTCTTTTTTTCTTTTTGTATAATCAATTCGCACAAAACATATGAAGTCTCGAAGAAAGAATTTGTTTTAAAGAAATTAAATCTTTATAAACATTACTTTCGATTTCGTTAGTAGAATTTTGCTTTTTATATCATCATGCAATAATTTTATAATAACCTTATCTATTACCGTTACCGGATGCGAAATCACTCTACAACGGAGGGAGCATTTTGCCCGAAGCAATCGCCTATGAATTAGCAAAAAAACAAAAAGAAATCTCGGTCGCGGAATTCTTCGAACGGAACAAACATATCCTCGGTTTTGGGAACCCGACCCGAGCACTTATCACTAGCGTCAAAGAGGGTGTTGACAACGCGCTTGATGCCTGTGAAGAATCAGGGATTCTTCCCGATATCTATGTCGAAGTGAGAAACCCAACTGAGGAGGAATGCGTCGTTATTGTTGAAGACAATGGTCCAGGTATTATTAAACAACAGATACCTCATATCTTCGCACGATTGTTATATGGATCGCGATTTCATGCAGTCAGACAAAGCAGAGGACAACAAGGAATTGGCATTTCAGCGGTCGTATTATATGGTCAGTTAACAACAGGAAAACACGCGAAGATTATTTCAAAGATCCAAGATGATCACCCTGCGATATTAACTGAACTTGCGATTGATACAAATAAGAACCGTGGTGAAGTACAACATCAGGAAATTATGCATTGGGACAAACCATCAGGGACGCGTATTGAAGTGAGTTTAAACGCAGATTACAAACGAGGAAAACGGTTCGTCTATGATTATCTCCAAAGTACGTCAATAGTGAATCCGCATGCCCGAATCGCCTTTAAGGAAGCGGATGGAACCGAACATGTCTTTGAACGAACCATAGATATCTTACCAAAGAAAAGTGAAGAGATACGACCACACCCGTATGGGGTCGAACTCGGGACATTAATCAAAATGTCGAAGGAAACCAAAGCGAGGAAGCTTGCATCATTTTTAACAAACGATTTCAGCAGCATGGGTGATCGCACCGCTAATGTGGTCTGTGATGAAGCAAAACTTGATCGAAACCTCAATCCAGCTAGTCTGTCCCGTGAACAGTTACTCCTCTTACATCAGGCCTTTAAAAAAGTAAAAATCATGGCACCACCAACAGAATGCCTCTCCCCAATTGGTGAGACTCTTATCCGTCGGAGTTTAAAAAGTGAAACCCAAGAGATATCACCTGAATTCATTTTTACGGCATCACGACCTGCCTCAGTTTTTTCAGGAAATCCATTTCAAGTAGAGGTCGGGATTGTATATGGAGGAAATCTGCCAAAAGATAAACCGGTGAAGATCTTGCGGTTTGCTAACCGTATCCCCTTACTTTATCAGCAGGGTGATTGTGCGATTACGACCGCGATTGCATCGATTGACTGGCGGCGGTATGGGCTAGATCAACCTTCAGGCAATGGTATCCCAATTGGCCCCGCAATTTTCCTGACTCATGTCGCGTCTACACAAATCCCATACACATCCGAGAGTAAAGAATCCATTGCAGATGTTGAAGAAATTGAAAATGAAATTAAACTTGCGTTCCGCGAAGTCGCACGAAAAGTCCAGATGCATATAAACAAGAAAGTAAAGAGGGTGAAAACCCGAGAGAAATTTGATTTAATTACCAAGATTCTACCAGAAATTGCAAAGAAATCTGCGCATATGCTCAACAAGCCGATTCCATCACTTGAGAAGGTCATTACTAGGATTATGGATGTGGTGTGGATTGAGGATGTGGTAGAATATGAAAAAGTTCGGGGTAAGCCGGTGCAGATAAAACTTGATGCAGCAGATCCAAAGGGACAAACTGAGTCGGGTGGATGGATTGCAAAAAGTACGATTATGGTGGTGAACTATAAAAGCAAGCCACAGAAATTTAATTTATATGCTCTGTTTCCAAAAAATGCGGTGCTTGGCGATGTAAAACCAAAGCCAACGAAAGTCACTGATAGTTACATCAGGTGGAATTTGGACAGTATAAATCCGACTAATAAGATTGATATCTTTTTTGAGCTTGCTGGTCTGAATAAAGGGGATTTTGATGAGAACGATTTATATATACAAAACATCAACCCTTCGTATGTAATCGGAGCTGATAAATGGGAAGGTGAATAGAGATATGACGCGTGATAACTCAGGAGTTATATCAAAGATTGATTCTATTGCTGCTAAAGTATATGCTGACCTTGAACAAGCAGAAATTCCAGCATTACAGCTATCGACTCGAACAAAAGCAAATATTAGATTTGATGATGATTTGAATGTATGGAAATATGGAAAGAATAAAACAGAGCGGTCAGCGAACTCCCTTGATGGAGCATATATGTTGTTACGTACGATGTATCTAGTTGATTTTATTAAAGATATGATTAAAGAGAAAAAATCATCGACATTAAGAGAAACATATTATATCTCCGAGGGATGGAATCTTGCCAAATTCAGTAGTCAGAATGAATCCGATCTCCTTGCGGAGGATCTTGAGGTGATCACCGGGTGTATGCGTGAGGATTTCAAGCTGCGACCTGAAGAAGACGGAGCTCGTGTGATTGGTAATCTTGTTGTGGAGGAAACAACCCGCAACAACACCAAAAAGAAGATTCATTGCCAGGACGACGTTGGTGACGCGGGGTATGGTATTCCCTACAATGTGGAGAAGGAAAAACTCTCTTTCAAACAAGTGGATGCTGATTTTATTGTCGCCATTGAGACCGG
>CABMCU010000003.1 GCA_902384685.1 uncultured archaeon
AAAATATCAACTCAAGACGACGATACCTCGCCATCCGAATACTCGCATTAAACCTCTCCATTCTACAAAAATCAGAAAAATCTACTATCTTATTTTTATTGTTCACCAAGGGTTTCTACAGTCCCGAGAAAATGTCAAAACGAAAAAATATCAGGAATCTTCTCCTGTTGATTTTCCCTTTTTAAATCATAATTTTTTCAAAAAATTTATCCATTAAAAGTGGGAAAACTATGCACAAGAACGCTCTTATATTGTATTATGAATTTGAAAGAAAATATTGAAAGATATCTCAAGAAAATTAAAATGTTATTATGTTTATGGCGGTATGAGGAATTTGATATAGTATTGAAATAAAATTAATCTCGTGATCTTTTATTACATTTGTAACTGATATTTCGTTTCAAAACATTTATATTAACCCCCATATTATAAATATTATTATCTGTTGATATTCAGGGAGGACGAAAAATATGAAAAAAAGATTAGTTCGTAGAAACTTAGTTTTTAGAGCAACACTATCATTTCTCAATTTCATTACATTAAAACAATCCAAAAAAAAACAGAATAACGGATAAATTATCATTATAGACATAACGAAGAGAGGTTACACAAAATACTTTTTATTTGGCAGTCTTTACTTCACGTATGGTATAAATGGCGTTTTTCTTAACTTAATTTTACCTCTTTATTTCTTAGAGCAGGGAATGTCCCCGGCATTAATTACAATAGTGATTAGTATTATGTGGATACCTCTGTACATAAAATTTGTATGGGGCGGGATTGCTGACTATTTCATTCGATATGGAAGAAAACCATTTATTGTTTCTAGTGGGTTATTAATTGTTTTTTGTCTCTTTATTCTTTCTTTTCTTAACCCAATTAATTCTTTGGTACCATTTGTTATTATTGAATTAATAAGTTGGATTGGGGTCGGAGTTCTCACCATTTCGTTAGATGCTTTGGTTATCAGTACTACGATTGAAACTGAACGAGGAAAAATCAATGGTACTATGTACGCTGCACAGAATGTGGGACTGGCAGGTGGTGCAATATTGTTACCATTTATCGCAAAAACTCTTGGCTATAATATGGTATTCTTAACAACAGGGCTTATCATATTACCGATTATCCTTTTTCCACTCATAATTAAAGAAAAAAAAATCGTGAAAAAGCCACAAAAAGTGGGAACACTTCTCATTCAAGAGTTTAAGAAAAAAACAACATTAGTAATAGCGATTTTTGCAGTTTTGGTAATGATGAGCAGTGGAATGATCCTTCTTACAGCTCCGATATGGATGAATACAGGTCTAAAATTAGATATTACCCAAGTCGGCCTTGTCACAATGCTCTTTACCATCGCAATCGCAATAGGTTCAATTATCGGAGGGATACTTGCAGATAAATTGGGAAGAAAAACCACGTTATATATCCTTATTTTCAGTAGTATTTTCTTTACGATATTGATTATATTCGCCAATTCGTGGGAATATTTCACACTAATTTATTGTATCATTGGATTTCTTCAGGGTGGCTATACTTCCGCAGTTGTTGCGATATTCTACGACGTGACAAATCCCAATATTGCTGCTACACAATATGCAATTTTCATCAGTCTATTTAACTTCGGCATTATGATTGCACAGACCCTAAGTGGACCTTTGTACGTCGTACTTGGTGTTTCTCGTGTATTCCTTTATTCTGCGTGGATTTTTGGTCCTGCGTTATTAATTTTGTATTTTATTAGACTTAAAAAGAGCGATATACATCCATGACGTTATAGATTTTTTATCCTAGTAAATCATATCGAAGCATCGCATTTCGTATTATTTCAGTTTTAGATCCATCAGTATTAACTAAAATAACTAAGGTACCTTCAACAGGGCAGCCCTTTGAATAACAAATATCCGAATGGACATCCCTTTTCACTTTTCCATCAAGATGAATGCTCATACCATAGGCAATATGTAATCCCGCTTTTTCATCCTCAAGCTCATTGCCGGTGACAATGGCTTGTGGGTTACAACCAATACCTAACTCAGCAACATTTCTACGAGTATCATTTTCCGTATAAAATATCCGCATCTCTTCTGCCTTTTTACCGTTCCCAATAATTTCAATAATCCTGTTATTCTTTACTACATATTTCATCAGTTCTCCGTTGAAACTTACTGGCCATATCCCCTGAGTTTTACTCTCTCCAAATTCATCGATTTCATCTTTTTCTGCTTCATAAGGTGCTTTGCATGCTTCACCACTTGGGAAGTTTATAAACTGACCAGTTTGAGTGCAATCCCCTGTATCTGCATCTCCGACACGGTTTCTCAAATCAATATACAAGGTGTCACCTGTTGAAAACACTATTTCTGCCCCTACAGCATCGTTCAGCATTTTCGCAATAGTAGTAGCATATTTTTTTACCTGTTGATAATTCGCTCTAAATGCTGTTTCTTCCATTCTTCTTTCTACTCCTGGCATGCTTGCACAGCGAGTGATAGAGTTTTCAGAATAACAAACAGGAATTAATGAGGATGATGCCGAATATTCAGTCATAGCAATTACTAAATTTGATTTACAGGCAGTATCAATAATATCATCTGGAATAGGTGAATTATTCAAACCTGTCGCTTTGTACTCTTGCGTATCGACTGAGAATCCTGTTATAGCTCCCATTTCTTTAAATGTGATATACCATTCTTGAGCCATTTTTCTGCGATCTTTCCAAGCATTATTATCTATAATATGGTCATGAGGGATATCTACTAAGAACAACACTTTTTCCCCACATTTCGGTGCAAATACAGTCTTCAACATCTTTATTTTTTCTTCGTGTTTCATTTTTTTCCTCTATATCAACACTCATTATCTTCCGTTTCTTTATAAAATTGGTTGCTAAGTATAATGTTTGAAAATATATTTTTGGAATAATTCTATGATTAAAGTCTTAAGGAGAATTCATTATTTTTTATGACTAAACTCGTGTTCAAATCCCTTCCCCTGCACATCATAAAATCAGAAGTATTGACTCGGTTTTAAATCATGCGTTCTGTGCGAATTAAATATAAAAAAAGAAAGAGAATAAATGAAGATTTTTAAATACTCAAATATATGTCTTAATAATGGAAATGCATTGAGGAATCCCTGGAACAATTCCTTCAAGAACGGTGGTATTGGTTTACTATAGGAATATGGCATCTTTACTTCGAGAGTCGCCCAGTCGCTTTCAGCATCATATGCATCAATAGCCTTGACCCTAATAATATACATTCCTTTAGAGTCCCACCATGTATTAGATAAAATGATTTCTTCCCCAGATGCATTTAAACCTGCATTGATATTGGTATTATCGCTCCAATCAATGTAATATCGTACAGGGTCCTGTTTAGGATCAATTGTTTGAATCGTATAATTATATGAAGTGCTAACCTCTCCTTGGATCTTCCCAGTGATATTCGGTAAAAAACTCGCTCCAATGAATAGTATACCAATCAAGATTCCTACAATTTTGTTACTTATTTTTTATTCCTCCCCTGTCTGAATCAGGTATGATTTGTTATTCTGTAATTTCATTTAAATGTTTTAAAAAAATAAAAATAAGACACAGAAGCATTTACACAATATTAATGAATATTTTTGTGCTAATTAAAGAAAAAAAGGAAAGAAAAAAATCAAAGAGAACTTATTTTCTCTTTATGGATGTAAGATTTTTGTACAATTTGTCGCATATTCTTTTATGTTTCAGATAGTGATGTATCACAGAAAATCCAGTCGATATTACTTCTTGATGAAGTTGCTTTTAACAGTACTACTACCGGGTTATTAGTAAAAAACACAAAAACAAAGAGCTGCATCCCATAAATTTGTACAGGTGAAATCGTCGAAGGTATCCATTCAGGAAGATGAGTAAGACTCATGTATTGTCCTGGAGCATACACCAATAAGCCGATTGGCCAACCATGTGTGGTATTTAGTGTAGTTTCGATAGTACAATTCATCATGGTGTCGCCATCATTTTGAAGTCCTATATTGAATTCATATAACCTGCAAAAAGGACCTAAACGCCACGATCTATATGACCCACCACTACTTTCAGTTGGATAATAAACGTTATCTCCACATCTATTTAAACTCCAAGTAAAAGTAAATAAATCTGGTTTATCGATCTGTATCGATTTTAAAATAGGATGTTCTCTACTATATCCACTTATGCCTAGCATGGCACCTGTTCCAACGAACAAGAGAATTATTCCAATCGCCAGACATTTCCTTTTCATTGGTTTTCCTTTTCATTTTATGGAATCATATCAGACCAAAAACAATTTAGTGTATTACCGATATTATCAATTATAGTAATTAAATTTAAATTAATACGTGTAACATAGAGAATGAGTGCGAACCACATTAAAGGAGATAAAAAGGTACAAAGACCTGGAAAACTCCATTGAATTGTATTCTCGTTTTCACAACCACACCGAGATTTTGAAGATTGAGCTGATTCCTTTTGTACGTACTCAACAATTGGATATGGGTTTGACGATTGAACTGCCTGATACCCTACGACATTGGTTAGCGAAGCAAGAACAAGAATTATAACAGTAATGGTACTAACTCCAATTAGTGGATTTTTATCCATTGCCTCCCCCTTTGTACAATTTTATAACACTATTCTTCTATAAAAAGCATAACCTTAGAAAACAGAAGCATTGACACGGTTTTAACTCGTACTAGGTATGTCATAGGGTTTTTGTGCTGGATGCCAATCAATAAAAAGCCAAGGCAGCACTTGTTCTGGATAATCTCCTCCAAATTTTTCCGTTATACCAAAAATAAATTTTGGAAATAGTCGTGGTTTTTCCCAATAATTATGATTAAATGTAATATGAGGAAAATGTCCAACTTCAATATTAATATAACTGCTATTAATAAAATTATTACTATAGATCTTACAATTTCGATCATAAAAAACAAGCTCAAGATATGTATTCACTAGATTGTTGTAGGATAGTGTACAATTGTACGTATTACGAATATTGATACCATAATATCCTAACTCCGTTGACCGATAGGTATTCCGTGACACAATGATATTATTATTGTAACCGAAATCCCATTGACCGATTTGAATATTAGAAGAATATATAGTATTATCTATAACCATGATGGTATCAGAATAATAAATTGCAATTCCTGAATCGGAACCGAATTCACCATAACAGTATGAGATGGTATTATTGACAATCTGACAATGTTTTGAGGCAAACACTTGGATGCAACAGGGCGCATGCGAAAAATTTTGGTTCTCAACCGTGACATTCTCGCATCTTACGAGTATCCCTTGTCCAGTGTCATAATCGATGACTCTATTAGACGTGTTATCTAAAAACACAAGAGGTTTACCGTTCACAGTGTTATTACTCACAATGATATCCTCCGGCACACCATTCAACAGCAGACCACTCCCTCGAAACGTGTTATTAGAAATGACATTCAATGAGCCACCATAGAGGATTGTGCAATCATCTTGGACGATGAGGTTGTCATTAATGAAATTGTGATTTCCTGGAATTGAAATACCATTTCCGGAGAAGATACTATTATGTTCTATTATATTATTTGAAAAAATCGAGTCGATATAGATTCCGCACCCCGTCAAAGAACCCGGAAGCCCATATCCTGTGATATTATTATATAAAATTGAATTCGAAGATGACCCAACGTAGATTCCTTCGTCCGATGAAATATGATTACCCTGAACAGTAATGTAATTCGAATAAAGACCTATTGCGTAAAAAGTTTGTTCTCCTTTAATAGTGAAACCCTTTACGATAACATTGCTATGCTGAATAGCTATAGTAGATTCGTTGCCGCTAAAGTTGTCAATTATCGTTGTGGTGTTTGCATTTTCCCCTAATAAATTAATTGCTTTTTTTATTAGTATATTTTCGTAATACGTTCCGGCAAAAACAAAAATAGTGTCACCATCTTTTGAGTCTTTAATTGCATTCTGAATTCTTGTATAGTTCCCAGGGCCTGAACCACCCACATACAACCATTTACCACTTGATGTTGGCAATAATGATTTCTCAGTATCTTGTGCAGGAGATGGGACAATAGTAGTTCCAAGGAACAAGAGAGTGATTCCAACAACTAAATATTTGATAATCAGAGGATTTTTATCCATGACTTTCCCCCTTTGTACAATTATATAACCCTGTTCTTCTTTAAAAACATATCTTTACAAACAAATGTTTCATGATGAGCATCCATTGAAAGAGATAAAGTGTGTAGGGAAGGAGCAAAACACCTCCCATCCCTTCGTTGATACCCAAAAAAATCTTGGCAAATCCTCTTGATCAACAAACCAAATCGTAGGGGGTCACTAATCCGACCTGGTATGAGAGGATATCAATGGACCCCGAGGCATTAACCAACCAACCTATAAGGATACCAACTGAATATTTAAATAGATAAAACGATATTAATTTTTTACTTAAGGAATGAGGAATGTGAACATTCGAATAAGTGTAATTGGTGTTTTACTTTGTTTGGTATGTATTATTAGCCCTTTAATTGAAAATGCAATCTCGCTTGATACTACAATTGTTTCTAATGAAAATGGAATTAATAAAAAAAATAACCTATTAAAAAAAGTCGAATGTTATGAAATTCAATCGGGATATATTCATGCAAATGCGATAATAGAATCTGCACATTACCAGAATATATCTGAAACTTACATATCTAGCTATTATGTAAAAAGTATTTTTTTCATTGGTAGGGGGTTTATACTCTATGATGATAACACCAGTATAAAACTCCCCTTAATGATTCAAAATTTGAGGGAACCTTATTTTATAGGTGGTAAGATTTTTAAATCTCTTACAGTGAGTGATGATTATATAAAATTTAATGGTCGTGTGAGCAATTTTGATATTTTTACAACACCTTTCGAGAATAATGAACCTATAGAAAAGGTTTTATTCGAATCATACGTTAATAAAATCTAAGAGGTAAATATACTAAAATCAAAAAAGAGCCAAAAACCTCTGTTTCGGATGGAAACCCTTCGAGAGCGGAGTATGGGCCTGTTGCGATTTGAACGCAAGTCGATGGCTCCCGAAGCCACAAGGATACCAAGCTACCCCACAGGCCCGAATCTTCAGGAATATTGCCATTGGAATTATTAGTCTTTCCTTTTAGAAAATGAGACTGTGGTTGTATAGAATCAGGTATTGTTTCTGTTGATCTAGATATAGAGTAAATTTTTTGACATTATCACAGGATAAATTTATATAGAACCATTTCCAAACCTTAAGTTGGAGAGGAAATGAAGGAATTAGACGTAATAATTGGAATTATTCTTATTGTTGTTGGAGGTATTATATTTGAGATAGGACAAAATTATGTAGAAGAAACAGTGAATTGGGGTAATATCATTAAATTATTTGGTCTTGTCTTTGTGAGTGTTGGTATTTTCATCTATGTTCTTGTAGTAGATTCTATAGACGAAAAAAAAGAAATTAAAAAAAAGGATATAGTTCCACGAACCCTTTCTTTGAAATGATTCTTAATAGTCTAACAGCTTTCGCAGTATTAGAAACGCATTGGGGAACCGCTGGAATATTAACTCCAAAAACTGTAATAATGGCTTATACGAATAAGGCATGGTTACCGGCAAGGGATCTGACCAATCACCCTCAGCACCATGAATATCCTTGGCTTTCACCTTAATATAATAGATACCTCTTATATTCCAAGTGTATTTTGCTTCACATGTTACTCCAGAATTGTATGGTCCGAGCCATCCACTGCCATTCCCATCACCCCAATCCCACGTATAATACACTTGGTCACCATTGGAATCTGTGGTACTAGTGGTATAGGTGTATACGAGTTTGGTCCTCCCTGAACTGGTCCCTAATGGTTTATTTGGTTTATCTGGTGGAACATTTTGTTGCTGTTGTGTCGTGAAGGTATACCATTCTCTTGTGTACAAACCGCTGCCGGTGGGATCGGTCGCATTAACCCAAACTTTGTACGTGGTTGAATCAGCAAGACCAGAGAGGACGAGTGATTTTATTCCATTGGTCGCACTTGTTTCGCTATTAATTTGTCCATTGCTACATTGGATGGTCCAAGAAAAAACATCGCCTTCAGGATCGTTAATCGGGATATTCCAGGTAAGACTAAGAGGGTGATTGATTGAACTATTTACCGGTATAGGTGTCCCGAAGATTAGTGGTTGATTTTCACTTTCTTTTTTGAACACGTACGCAGAGCCAGAGTCATTTCCATTGTCATCATCATAGGCTGCTCCGATAAGGGCAGTGTCGCGCCAAAGAGAAACACGCCAACCAAACCGATCTTCTGCTGCGCCATCTAAAGCAAGCAACTTGGCCTGTTGCATCCAGCTGATGCCGATACGGGAAAATACGTACACTGAACCAGAAAAGTTCCCGTTGTCATCATCAAATGGTGCTCCGATGAGTGCGGTGTCGCCATCAAGCGCAACAGAGTATCCAAAATAATCCCCTGCTGCGGCGTCTGAGGCTGTGAGTTTTGCCTGTTGGGTCCAGGTGGTGCCGGTGCGGATGAATACGTACGCAGACCCAGAATTGTCTCCATTGTCATCAACCCCATCTGCTCCGATGAGTGCGGTGCCTAAAGAAAGAGAAACAGAACAGCCAAAACAATCAACTGCTGTGCCGTCTGAAGCGAGCAACTTAGCCTGTTGTGCCCAGCTGGTGCCAGTACGGGTGAACACGTACGCAGAACCAGACTCATTTCCGTTGTCGTCATCATAGGTTGCTCCGATGAGTGCGATATCCCAAGAAAAAGAAACAGAACAGCCAAACGAGTCTTCTTCTGCACCGTCTGAGGCAAGGAATTTTTGCTTTTCAACCCAACCTGCCATGCTTGTCAGATAAATACTAGAAATTGTTGAATGTGTCGTACTATTTTTTAAAGACGTGACTGCGGGAATCACAGTAGTTACTAACAGCACGCATGCAAATATTCCTATAATTTTGTTTTTCGTGTTTTTATTCTCCCCTGATAAAACAGGACAATAATTAATATCCTGTAGATTCATTTAAATGTTTGGAAAAGATAAAAATCCGGAACAACGAGAATATAAGGTTATAAGAGTAATTTCATTTCAACATTATTGTACTAAATTCTCATTATTGTCAATTATTTTAAACAAACTTAATTTTATGCATAACACTATTATGTTTCATTAAAAATTCCACGAATATAGCATAAAAAAAGTTAGAAATAAAATTCAAGCTACTTAGATACGTTTAAAATCATTCTCTACTTATAAAACATTAAAAATTAAAAAAAATAAAAAATTAAGTCATAATATAGAAGATCTTTGAAAAAATTTGGGATGAATTTGGGAATGAATTGGAATCAATTTGTAAAAAATGAATATATAACAACTATTAATATTGTATACTGTATAAGGGAAAAAAAGGGAATGTTCATTTTTTCCTTATTGCCTCCACATTTCCTACCTTTCCCTTTCCCCCTGTTTTAAATGTATTGCAAGTAGTATTTTTTTAAAAAGAAAAAGAGAAACAGATAGGGATTTTTACTACCCTAATAATTGCCATAATAGTTGAAACCCGTTGGGGAATCGTTGGGATAACAATTCCAAAATCTGGCGTATCGGTTGAAAGGAGTACGGCATTTTTATTGGCAAAGGATCTGACCAGATGCTTTCTGCACCAAATATATCCTTGGCTTTTACCTTAATATTATAACTACCTTTTGTAGACCAGATGTGGTTTGCTTCATGAGCAGTTCCAGAGTCAAAGGGCCCAAGCCACCCAGAGGTATTTCCGTCACCCCAGTCAAACAGGTAATAAATTTGATCTCCATCTATATCCGTAGCGGATGATTTGTATGCGTAGGATACACCAATTTTACCTGATGAATCACCTATAGGCGCAGTAGGTTTATTTGGGGGATTGTTTTCCTTTACAAGACCGTATGTTTTAAAGCAGAAATCAGGGTTCGAAAAATTAGCGGGATTAAAAGTACCCCAAAATCCATAAAAATAATAATAAATTGATATGAAGCCGTTGATATAAGGGTCATTTATTCCAAAACACCAATAAGAGTTATTTACACAATCATGACCACCTAGTGGAGTCCAAACAATATAATAAGTATTACCCGGCGTCACGGATATATCCGGGAAATCACACTCATACCATGTCTTATTTGTTGGTATTGAAGTACCTGGGAGATCTATCCATGTTAAATCAGGTCCCGTCAAGTTTGATTTTATAGAAACAATCAGAGTATTTAAAGTTCCCTTTTTATATAATTTTAACTCCACTCTTGTTAGTGTATCAAGTGTAGGTATAAATGATTGAGCAAACCAATTATTTCCAGTAACCGCGAAGGAATAATTACAGTCCTGTGTTTGTTGTTGATCTAAAGTATCAAGGTAAGATATAGAGGAGATGCTATCAGTACCGTCATTACCAGGACTGACCTCAAATATAGCAGACTCTGAATCTAATATCCCAGGTTCAGATATTAAATCTTTTTTGTTTTGCTCAGCGAGAACACCAAACGAGAAACCTGATGTTAACACCAGCATACATAAAATACTAATAACTATTTTTTTTATCATCTTTTTTACTAGCCTCCATCCATTAAATATTTATTCGAATATTTTACTAATCTATAAATGTTTTGTAGCAATATTTAAGAAGAAAAAATAAGGCAGAAACCCCTTCAATTTCTCTTAATTAGATAAATTCATTTAATTTGTTTATTTTAACCTTCTGATTCAAATAAAAAATAATGATATTGTTAATAAAAATTGACCTGTTTTCTCCTGTTTCCGAAGCTACAAGGATACCGAGCTACCCCACAGATCCGAAGGATTTTATCAATTAAAAAGAAAAAAATAGATAAAAAAATTTTCGATGAAATAAATAATTTTAAATGTCTTTGAGGTGTCCACGAAATTCTTCGTATTTCTTCGTTAGAATGGTTATAGATTCTTGTAACGCGGCTTTTGCACTCATCGATCCGTCGGTTTCAAAGCTGAACGTCAGTTTCGTTGGATCCTTTTTTATAGTAATATAATACGCCTTGTTTTTCTCAATGTATGTCTCTAACACTGGCATTTTCGAAATATCCTTTACCTCTAGTTTATCTCCTTTGAGTTCTACAAGGTCTTTAGGAAGCTCTTCGATGAATGCTTTCACGTCGTTCATGCGTTTTTTATCAACGGTGATTACGGTTTCCATGCGGTATCGCGGAGCAAGAACAACCTGCCATTTCGCATGATCTCTCCCGCGTCCTAGGACTGCTTCAACTTCTAAGATTACTCGTTGATCTTTGGTCAGTTCAACGATCGGGATCATAGTTTCTGTAATAGCAAAGCTCGGATGCTCCGGTTGTAAATCACCAGAATATACGACGCCTTCCCCTTCTTTGCTGAGGGTATAACGGACCGTACAACTGGGGCATCCTTTCCCATCGCATTTACATTCATTACGAAAAGCAAGTATCTGTAAATCGGTCGGAATCGGGATCAATCCCAGTCGATGGGAAATCATCTCATCAAACAAAGCGCTGGTGTTATCGTAGACAATCACATCATCGATCGCTAGTTTAGGCAACTCCGCAAGCATGACACGCCGGAGAGAGTTCACAAAGTACACATCGGTGTCTTCTATTTTTAATACCCCTTTGTTCCCTTTCAACTCCATTGTTTTAACTTTCATGAATCCACCTTAAATACGTCGTCCCCGTTTTCCACCTTTCGGTTTACATCCATCATGCGGATGTGGTGTCACATCTTCAATCGTACCAATCCGTAAACCAGCACGGACAAGGGATCGTATCGCGGTTTGTGCCCCACGACCAGGGTTGCCACCTTTCTTACCACCTTTTCCGCTGATCTTAATATTTACACTGTCAAATCCTTTTTCGATAACAGCATCTGCTACAACCTGTGCCACTTTCATTGCAACGTATGGTGAACCTTCATCTTTTGCTGATTTCGTCACCATACCACCAGAACATTTCGCAATGGTTTCTGCACCGGTAGAATCCGTGATGGTAATAATGATATTATTAAATGAAGAATAAATATGCGCTATACCATTTCGTGCCATGTCTTATGCTCCTTTTGTTTTCTTTTCTTTTTTCGTATGTTCTTTTGATTTCTCCGTTTGTTTCGCTGGTTTTTCCTCGGCGGGTTCTTGTAGGGATTCTGTTGGTTGTTGTGGTACTGCTACTACAGCTGCTGGTTGTGCTATCGGTGCGGCAATTGCTGATCTTGGTTCTTGTTTTAGGGGAACAGCCACGACTGGTTTTTCCTCAACTGGTTCCTTTATAGGAACACTCAAGTCAGCCTTGTACATATCGACCTTTGGTCGTGCGGGATGAGAAATTTCATTCAAGGGAGATCGAATCGTATACTGGATTTGACCTTCCTCATCTTTTCCGACCATATAACTCGGGATTGTGACTTTTCTGTTATTCACAGCAATATGACCATGATTAATTAACTGACGCGCCTGGTAGGGAGTCATAGAAAACCCTTTCAGATAAACGAGAGTTTGTAAACGGCGCGAAAGAACCGCTTCGGTTTCGAGTGCGAGGACATCGTCAAGAGACGCTCCTATAGAAAGGATGCCCATTCGGGTTAAATGAACCAGTAACTGGTCGCTTTCTTTTTTTGCTTGTGGGTTTGCAGTTCCGATTTTAGCAAGCAGTTCTCTGGCTTGCTCTCGATGTTTTCCTAGATAAGTTTTTGCTTTCCAAACTTCCGTATGACTTTTCAGCCCATATTTTTTAATAAGTTCACGTTCAGATTTAATACGATTTTCTTTCCAAGGGTGCATCGGGGTATCATATCTTTTTCTTGGGAACTTCTGACTGCTCATCTATATCACTCCTTCTTCTCCTTGGTTTCTTCTTTCTTTCCTGTGGTTGCTGGCGCTTCCCTCCGTTTTGAGACACCCAATGCTAAACCTTTTCGTCCATTGGAGCTGCTCCGTTGTCCGCGTACTTTTAAACCAAGCTCATGGCGGACTCCTCGGTAGGATCGTATCATTTTCATCATGTTAATATCATCTCGAAGGCGTATGGGGACATCGGTGCTGATTAAATGCATATTATCTCCTGTGTATACGTCTTTCTGATAGTTTAACATCCATGCAGGAGCATATTCATCAATGTTATCTATAACTTCTTTGAGTTTTTCAATCTCAGGTTCTGGTAAATTACCGAATTTTAATTTCCGGTCAACCCCAGCAGTATCAGCTATAAACGTCGCCATGTGTCGTCCGATTCCCTTTATCTGAGTAAGACCTTGCACAATATTATTTTCACCGTTGATATCAGTGTTTACTATACGGAGGATATAGTTAAAATTCTCATCATGTTCTTTTTTCTTAACGGTTCCCTCTTCTCGAGTAGGTTGTTTCACTTTCTTGTCTTTTTTCTTTTGTTGTTCTGGTTTTACTGCTGCTTGTTCTGGAAGGGGTGAGTCTTTTCTCTTTTCTTCGGAAGCCCCTTTGGTTGCTGGTTGCTCTGCTTCTGCTGGCTGTTTGGCCGTATTTTGAACTTTTTCATCTGATGATTTATCATTTTCTGCCAAGATAATACCCCACGTTGGTGTACAGTCTTTCTTTGTAGAGTACTTTGTATACTACAAGAAAGTATTTGCCAATAATAAAAGAAGCTGTATTTAAGGATAACCCTTGTAGCTGCCGACTAAAACTCAAGTTGTAGAGAAAGTAAGATTGTAACCGTGTTATTGATTTACATCGATGTACAGAGAAGTTTTGTCACCGTAATTCATAAATGCAACAAACATATCCCCATATTGAGTTGGTTACTATGCCGATGACAAAATGGATACAGATAGAAGAGATCTTGACAGGAAATTATGTAGGGAAAGCAATCCATATTCGTGGATGGATTTATCGGACTCGCAGTAGCGGTAACATCGTTTTCATGATACTTCGTGACGTCACTGGCGTTCTTCAGGCAACGGTAAAAAAAGGGAATCTTCCCGATTCGGAGTTTGAGGATGCGTTGAAAGCGCTAATCGAGTCATCTGTTCAAATAACCGGGATCGTGAAAGAAGATAAACGCGCGCCAGGGGGTTATGAACTGCAGGTAACAAATCTTACGGTTGTGAATTTCGCAGAACCATTCCCCATTACGAAGGATCAGAGTCCGGAGTTACTTCTTGACCAGCGGCATCTATGGATTCGGTCACGAAAGTTAACCTCGATTTTGAAGATTCGTTCGACGGTCGTCGGTGCGATTCATTCGTTTTTCAGGGAGCGTGGTTTCTATGAGTATGATGCGCCAGTACTGCAGCCAAACCAATGTGAAGGTGGTTCAACGCTCTTCGAAGTGAAATACTACGAGGATAAAACCTATCTGTCACAATCGTGGCAGTTATACGCGGAAGCAGGGATCTTTGCTTTAGAAAAAATCTATAACATGGGACCGGCGTTTCGTGCGGAGAAATCGAAAACATCACGGCATCTCTCTGAGTTCTGGATGGCAGAGATGGAAGCAGCATGGATGGATCTCTCCGATGTGGTCGGAGTCGCAAAAGAAGAGGTACAATTTATTCTTACACAAGTCCTCCAGAAAAACAAGAAAGATTTAGAAGTACTCGGCCAGGATATATCGAAGCTTGAAATGATAGTCGCATCCGAGTTTCCCACTATCACGTATACAGAGGCTTTGCGCATTTTGAAGGAAAAGGAAGGGATGAGTATCGAATGGGGAAAGGATCTACGGACCATTGAAGAAGACAAACTCATGAATCATTTTAAAACCCCGGTGGTGGTGACCAATTATCCTCTTGAAATCATGGCGTTTTATAAACCAAAAGATCAGAAGGACCCGCAGACCGCGCTATGTTTTGATATGTTGGCACCAGAAGGCTATGGTGAAATCATTGGTGGGTCTCAGCGAAGCACCGATATCGCAGCAATGACCGAGCGATTAAAGCAGATGGGCGAGAACGTGCAGAACTATCAATGGTATTTTGATTTGCGACGTTTTGGTTCCGTCCCGCATGCAGGGTATGGTCTGGGTGTGGAGCGGCTCGTCGCATGGGTTTGTAAAGCAGAGAATATCAAAGATGCGATTTCATTCCCGCGGACGCTTCTCCGGTTCAGACCCTAGATAGTGGTTCGAATGAAAATACAAGTACATGTCATTATTTCAGGTCGCGTACAAGGGGTTTGGTATCGCGCAAATACAAAAAAGAAAGCAGAGGAACTTGGATTGACCGGTTGGGTAAAAAATACTGTTGATGGAAACGTTGAGGCGGTATTTGAGGGAGACGAATCAATCGTGCATGAGATGATTGCATGGTGCCGGGTAGGACCTCCACTTGCACAGGTTGCTGATGTGAAGATAACTCGGAAACCTGGTGGTGGTGAGTTTACAGATTTTGTTGTTCTCCCTGATTGAGTCTTTCTAAATATTTTTTTTATCAAGAAATATCTTGTGGTTCATTCTATAAATTTTCTTTTATTTTTTGTATGTTTGGTAAAAAGAATTGTATAGAAGAGGAGAGAGAGGAAAACTATGAAAAAAGATAAGGGGATAACTCTCCCCTCTCCTCACAAATCCGGGCACATTGGATATCGCTATTTAAATGTATTTCAACACATGTTAACATGGAACATAAATTAATGTTGTTACACACGTTAGTGCAAAAAATGGCTTGTGATAGGTAAAAAAAAGGGAAAAAATAGATATTCCCAAAATGATATTCCGACAAAAAATACAAACTAATTAGTGTCCAGGTTTTCCTTTTTTTCAGATTCTTCTTCCGTCTCTTCTTCCAATTCCTCTTCTGGTTCTTCCTCTTTCTTCTTTTTCTCTTTTTTTTCTTTTTTCTTCTCTTTTTCCTCTTTTTTCTTCTCTTTTTCCTCAGCTTTTTCCTCGATATGTTTATTCTCTCGGACAATCCCACCCTGCAGGACACGAATACGAGCACTCCATGCATGAATCTGCTCATCATGGCGTCTTTTCTTTAAATTAAACTCAGCTTTTGTAATCTTTTTACTGTCACATTTTGCTTCCAATTGCGCGATTTTCATCTCTTCTTTGTCCATTTTTTTCTGTAGCTTAGCAATATTTCTTTCCAATCGTTCAATGAAGCCCATGCTTTTTACTCCCTTTATCTCTCTATTTTCAACACTTTCGAGATATTTCTACGACGAATCCACAATAAACATGGTGCTTATATAATTTTCAGGTAAACATGATTTCTTAACAAAAAGAACAACAAATACATGTTGTCAGAACAAGTTTTTTTGTCCAGTCTTTGTCTGAAGCTCTGGATATGTAAACGGTTGGGAAACCTCAGGCACATTTGGATTTCTCTGTTTCGACGTGATCAATCGGGAGATAGTAAACGCCTCCATCTCATGCTCATCATACGGTACGAGAAGAATCTTCGCTGATTTCTTGTTCAACGAAGCACCAATCCAATCCTCCTCGTTTTCCCTACGGAGAATAACTGGCATCCGTTTCTTCTTATTATGGATCTTTTCCATAAGCGGGTTCGCCTGAGTCGTAATAACCGAATAGGTTCGTAGTTCCTCAGACGTTGCTTTATCTACCCATATATCCCAGAGACCTGCCATCGCAAACGGCTCATGATTTTTCAATCGGATATAATACGGGTAGTTTTTCCCCTGATACTCCTGCCATTCAAAAAAGCCATCAGCTAACACAAGACAATGCTTCTGCTCTGCAGCATGATGGAATGACGGTTTCTCAAAGATGCTCTCCGCACGAGCATTCATTGTTTTTAACCGTACTTCATCAGCGGTCTTCCTATCTTTCACCCAAAACGGAATCAGACCCCATGTGAACAACTGGATCTGCTTTGGGTTTTCATTTATTATCACCGGGAGTTTCGGAAGATCGAAACTTGAGGCGTGGTACTGTCGTTTAAACGGTACAGGCTCTAAAAATAGCGCAGAAAATCGCTTCACCAACGAATCCGGACCTGGGACTGAATACCGATAACACATGTTATACTCTCGAGTATTGTATAGGACTACTTCTTTTTCTTTTTTTTCTCTTCTACCGATTGCTAGAATAAATGTGATCTGTCATCGTGAATAGCGTCGACACAGGATAAGAAATATGTAGAGTATGGTGATGAAGATTTTTTTCTCTTATCAAGAACTATGGAATGGAATTAATCCTGCCCGTATAATTTGATTCGATATGGCTCTTTAAAAGTTTTTTGTTTGTTTTTTTGTTGTCCATAGTCAGTTTTTCAACAGTATGACATTGATTGAAAAACTGTTGAACTGTGACTTAAAAGTGATTCTACTGCGTAGAATCACTTTTATGACAGTCATTGTTGAATGTTATTCTGCAATGTAAGAAAAGGTTCAAATATGAAAGACTTTGGCGAAGTCTTTCGATTAGACTGATGGGAGGAGGTGAGGAGTAAGGAAGGAAAAGAAAGTTTAACATAGTTTCATTGATGTCATGATATGACTTCATTTTGATTTTTCATGTTAAAATCATGTCAGGGATAGTGCATATACCATGACAAATTGCCATACAATTGTGGATACAATCAAAATCCCATGACAAAATGTCACGTTGATGCGTCTTGTTTGGTTTATAAAAAAGTTTGGTAATGCATTAGTTCTTGAGACTCAGTGACTGCTGTTCAACCATGTGCTCTTGTTTGTATGCTTTCGACTGCACCTTTTGAAGTGCTTCTACTACGTAGAAGCACTTTTAGAGCCAGTCTTTTCGTCTGCTATTGTCTACTGCTATAAAAAGGTTCAAATACGAATGGCTTAGACATAGGCATTCGATTTAGTTGGGGGGCGGCGAGGAGCAAGAACGGAAACGAAAATTAACATAGTTTCATAGATGTCATGATATGACTTCATTTTGGTTTTTCATGTTAAAATCATACCTTGGATAATGTATATGTTATGACAAATTGTCATACTATCGTAGATGGGGAATCAAAGTCCTATGATAAAATGTCATGGAAGATGCAATTACAATCAAGCTTCCAAACAGGAGGTGATTCATTGGAAAGAAAAGAAATTGTTATATCATGGATGCAGCAAGAAAACACCTATTCATCGATACAGAAAAAAGAATAAGAAGAGAAGATTCGTTCTCAAAATCAATGACTACGGTCTACGTCGGCACGTCTGGATGGTCCTACGACTGGAATACAGGAAGCTCCCTCGACTGGTACATCACAGAATCCCGACTAAATGCCATTGAACTCAACATGAGCTTCTACCGATTCCCCTACCCCAACATAATCAAATCTTGGGCGACCAAAGGAACACCACTCACATGGGTGGTGAAAGTACATCGATCAATCACCCATTTTCAAAAACTCGGCAAACCAGCTATTGAAAGTTTTCAGCGTTTCAAAAAACTCTTCACCCCCCTTGAAGAGATGATTCATTATTATCTCTTTCAACTTCCACCCTCCTTTACTGATATTGCTACACTAGAGCAATTCATCGAAAAAACAGGAACAGAAAAACTCGCCATCGAATTCCGCCACCCCACACTATTTACCAACGAGCTCATCGAATGGGGGAAAAAACACGGTATTCTCCTTGTTAGCATCGATGCACCACGGCTCCCCCAGGCCATCATGAGCCAGAATGTTGTCTACGAGCGAATCCATGGCCGGACTGAGTGGTACTCCCACAATTATACAGAGAAGGAACTCAAAGAGATAAAAAAGCGTATTCTTACTAACAACCCAAAAACAGTGTACGTCTTTTTCAATAATAATCATGCGATGCTTCAGAATGCCATGCGAATGAACAACCTTTTCAAATGAAATACTCTCCCTAGAATACGGCATTGTCTCAAAAATCATTTAACCTAAAATTACATTCCATCCAGCCATGGATGGGATGACAATCATGAGGATATATAACTGGAAAAAACATAATAAAATAAAGGAAAACGAAGTCGACTT
>CABMCU010000004.1 GCA_902384685.1 uncultured archaeon
AAAACTTTTCTCTTTTATGTTGGCTTGTTTTTGTGCATATGCTTCAGGGGTCAATGGTGGCAGTAGATTTTAAAACTCTGGGTCTTTTATTAGTTTTTTAACCATAAATTAACCCCCACACGACTCTAAAATCTGTTCGGGTATTTTTCCATATGAATCCAAAGCAACATATCTTTCCCCAAACAACTTCTTGGATAAGACAGCAAACGGTCTATCAGGCATAATATCTTCTGTCAATCTTAATTGTAGGCAATCGGTTTCGAGTATTTTTTCATCGTATTCAATCCAACTGTGTTTCATTGCTTTTGGTGGGTTGATATATGCACCCCTTACAAGTTTGACATCGCACCCCAATTCCTTTAAAGCATCACGTATAAGTTTAGCATTATGATGACAATCCTTCCCAACCGTTTCATCTTGAAGAGCCAAACATTTTATTATAAAAGCATTGTCAATGTTTTTTATTTTAATGCCATTTATTTTTATCTCTTTTTTTTCTTTCTTCGATATTCCTTTGTGTTTAGCCTTCATTCTTTCATACCTCTGAGTACTATTTTTTTTATGTTGTGCTTTTTTCGGATATCATTCAAGGCTCTGCTCACAGGTATGTCATTATCAATGGAAAACAACGGGTTTCCAAAAACATTGTAGAGTTCTTGTTCGACTATACTTGTCTTATCGGATGGCTGGACAAATAATTCAAAAAATATGTTGTCGCCATCGTACCTTTTCTTGTGGTTCATGCTCATAGTTTCACCACCTCCAAACGATATCATCAAAAATTTGCACTAGACTAGTCTTTGTTTTTGTGTCTTTGGTTCCAAAAAAGTAGTATCCGTAGGATACTGTTCTGCTTTTATTTTTTTCTAGGTTGTTGGTTTCTTTCATATCATACACTCCATATTTGAAAAAGAAAGGAGATATGATAGTGAAAGAACCCGAAGGTCTTTCTTCGCTTCCCTTCTCTTTCACTACGCAAGTAGCGAGTGAAGAGTTACTTCGTCAAGACAAGTAATTCTTAGGGTTTTATAAAAGTTTTGATTTTTTTAATACTCAACAGGAGAAAAAAAATTTATGAAAAAACATTAATAGAAGTCTTTTATATTGACTATGATTGTGAATGTGGTTTGACACATAAGTATGATGTGTTTAGAAATATGTATTACCCTTAAAGGTGAAAAAATGAATAGTAAAACCATTGTAGAAATGATTAGGAAAAAGAAGCAGGGTCACTAAAATTATAATGGTGTGTACAGTCGTAGTGACAGTTCGACATTGACTGCACACCAATCTATCAACCTATCTCCTACCAAACTTCCCTTCTCGAAATTAGGAGATGGGAAGATGAAAACAGAAAATATCATACCAAAAAAGACAGTAAGGAGATATCTAAAGAACCGATTACAGGGAGATGTTTCCGAGAAGGCAGTTGCACATCTACGACAGACAATCCAGACAACGCTGGATGACTTTTGTATTGAAGCAACCAAGAAACACGATGAGCAGAATAGGTTGCGAAAAAATCTTGGACTGAAGGAAAAAAAACGTTTTGACAAAGAGCTGTTTATAAAGGTCTCGCCAAGGTTTATAACCAACGGGACCCTTCCAAAATCAGGTGAAAGTGGACAAGTCAATGAAGAAACACTTTCATCGGGGAGCAACGATTTTATGGAAACCAAAAACAAAAGTAGTTGTTCCAAGTCGGCAGGAGTGGATGCCCAATGAACGAGCAGAAGTTCATAGAGCATCTAAAACTACATATAAAGAAACGGGGAAATGGTAGTGAGTTGACCCATAAGATATATCTCGGTGTAGCACGGGAGTTCGAAACGTTCTTGCAAGGAAGAGAACCGACACCAGAGCTTGTATCGAGTTATGTTGTTCACATTATAGATACACACAAGAACAACGGGCAACAACCGAAGCTCGGTGGATTGCGACATTATCTGAGATTTGTCGGGTGGGAAGATACTAAAGTCAAAGAGCTAGTGCCAATCCCAAAGCCCGTCAATACCAAGACCGAAGACGACATCCTGACACCCGAAGAAATCCAGAAGATGTACAATGCGACAAAAGATGAACCCGTAAAGAACGCAATGCTCAAATGCTTCTATCCATCGGCATTACGAAAAAGCGAATTTATGGCATTGAACATTGATGATTTACGAGAAGCAGACGGTATCGTAATCATCAAGAATGGCAAAGGGATGGACGGGCAACCCGAAGAGATATCACCGCAGAAAGAATTCTGGGTCGCAGTCAGGGAATATCTCAAGGTGCGACCACAACCGAAACCTGGACACGAGAACGCTTTGTTCATCCAACCACGGAATCTGACCAGAATCACCAACGACTCGATTAGACGGTGGATATCCGAAGCTCAAATCAACGCAGGAGTCCATCTTGATAAACGAGTCACAGCTCATTGGTTCAGAGCATCCGTTATCACGCATATGCACAACAACGGAGCAAGTGACAGTCACATAATGGAATTATCACGACATAAGAGCCACAAAGCCCTTGAAACGTATATACGACCAAACAGAAAGCAGAAACGGGAGAACGTTGACAGATTCGTTCCCACCATCACGGAAACCAAAATCGAAACTCAGAAGCCACAACAAGAACAACCACAGGTGATGTATGCGAAGCCACAAGAACCTGTTACAACACAACCACAGGTGCAAGGTCAACAAGGATTCTTCGAACTGTTGAAACAGGGATTGATAACGCCACAACAGTATCAAGAACTGGTGATGAACAGTAATCACCAGACATCCCAGAAAGCCCACACAAAACCATTCGACCCGAATTACGGATGAATTTCACCACACAAAACTACCTGAAAAACGATGGTTTTGTTTGGTCACCAAATATATTTATATGTTTTGTGCGCAAGGTTAATGTGGCTTGCTTCATATGTCTGCGTTTGGACATGGTATTATGGAGACTATACGAAATGCTGCTGTTGCAGGCCAGTTCTACCCCGAAAATGCAAAATATCTAAAACAACAAATCGAGGAGTGCTTTTTAGATAAACGGGGATTTGGAACGATTCCTTTACCAAAAAAAGTTGGACACAACTTGAAAGGACTCGTGGTACCGCATGCTGGATTCGTCTATTCCGGGGCGATCGCATCTCATAGTTATGCTCGTCTTGCAGAACAGGGATTTGCTGACACGTTTATAATCCTTGGGCCGAACCACACTGGCATGGGCTCTGGTGTTTCGGTGATGACAGAGGGTGCATGGAAAACACCTCTCGGAACGGTCCCGATTGATTTATCTCTCGCGCAAACCATCTCTACTGGCATTATCGATCGGGATGCAACTGCACACACCTACGAGCATAGTATTGAGGTACAACTTCCGTTCTTGCAATATATTGCCCGAGATCGGAAGTTTGAATTTGTCCCTGTGTGTATGATGATGCAGGACTACGAAACCGTTCAAGAAGTAGGTGCTATCCTTGCAGATGCTTCTCAGAAATCAAAAAAGAATATCGTTTTTATCGCCAGCAGCGATTTTTCTCATGCCGGGTTTGATTATCAGAGCATGCCACCCCAAGGGATGCGTGTGGATGCATACGCAGAGAAACAGGATATCCTCGCAATTCAAAATATTCTTGCATTAGATCCTAAAGGACTCATCAAAACCGTAGAAGAGCATAATATCACGATGTGTGGATATGGTCCTGTTGCAGCAATGCTTGTTGCTGCAAAGAAACTCGGAGCCACTAAAGCAGAACTCTTAAAATATGGGACTTCGTATGAGGTTCACTCTAGTTCCTCTTGTGTCGGGTATGGAGCAATCGCTATAGCGTAGATGAAAAAGCTATGAAGAAACAGACAGTTCAAGATATCGAATTTACAAAAAATATGACTACAAATCAGCTAGTTAAAGCATTGTACAACTCAGGGGGTTTTTCCGCAAAAAAGGTTGCAGACGGTGTCGACATCCTTGAACATATGATAAAAGAAAAGAACTGCGTAAAGTTTTTGTCGTTTCCCGCGTGCATTATTTCAACCGGTTCGCGAGGAGTCATTAAGGAATTACTAAAGCAGAAGCTGTTTGATGTCGTAATCACTACTACGGGAACCTTAGATCATGATCTGGCACGTGTCTGGAAAAACTATTACCATGGGTCGTTCATGGCTGATGATAAAGAATTGCATCAACGAGGAATTAACCGCCTAGGAAACATCTTCATACCACTGGAGTGTTACGGAACGATTCTCGAAGAAAAAATACAACCAATACTAAATGAAATATGCGCAGAAAAACAAAAATGGTCTACCAAGGACATTATCTGGGAGTTTGGGAGACGACTTGAAAAAGAAAAAAACGGAAAAGACTCAATTATGTATTGGGCGTGGAAAAACAAAATCCCTATCTATATTCCAGGAATAACCGATGGAGCGTTCGGTTCGCAGCTTTGGATGTATTATCAGGATCATCGGAACTTCGCAATTGATCTTTTTAAAGATGAACAGGAACTCTCTGATATTGTATTTACTGCTAAGAAAACCGGTGCATTCATTATCGGAGGTGGAATTTCAAAACATCATGTGATCTGGTGGAACCAATATTGTAATGGACTTTCCTTTGCGGTGTATATCACGACAGCAGTGGAATATGATGGGGGTCTTTCTGGTGCACAAACAAGAGAAGCCATCTCCTGGGGAAAAATTGCAGAGAAAGCAGATAATATCACTATAGAAGGAGATGCAACGGTTTTGCTTCCGCTAATGATCGGTGCGTTGCTTGAACGACTATAAAACTATAGTTGTGTTTAATTAAAACCTGGGTTTTTTTGTCAAAACCGTATAAGGTTTAATATAAGCAGCTTATAATCGCAGCCAGCGGATTCCGGTGGTAACACTATTTTATCCAGAACATGGATCGCATGAGTAGCTGCGTCTTTTTTGGGAGTTCCGGTAGTTTTTTTCCATCCAATAAGTCTAGTGTTGCTTGTGCATATGTCTCAACGATTTGTTGAAAGTACCATCGTCCGTAGTCGCTATCTGCACGAGCTGGACTTCCAACGTATCCTTCGTTGATTCCGATATCTTTAAACGTCTTTCCAAGTACCCGCGGTGAATATAGATCTCGATAAATGCTCTGTAGATTCTTGTAAGATGGGTCAACAAGGTATGGATACTGGTAGTTCATGAGAGAGGTTTCTCTGAAACATGCATGGACTTCTTTTTTTGTATCAAACCCGACCTGTGGTTCTCGTTTCTCAACCTCCTTATTATAGAAGTACGGTCCCCAAGGTTCAATGATTTTAATGCCGTGAGTTTTCATCGCTTTGCTCATACCAGAATAGATTCCTTTGAGATGTCCAAGGTCCATATGAAACGTGCATATGACAAAGTATTTGAAACCAAATCTGGCTAGGGAGGAACAGACGTCAGAAACGATCGTCTTAAGTGTTTTTATTGACGTTGAAATGGTACCTGGAAAGTCAGATGCCATCTTTGAGTACCCAAGAGGAATCGGTGGGAAAAGAACGATAGTGAGTTCTTGTTTTTTCTTATTGACAAGCCGGATTGCCTCTTTTGCGGCATCCCGAGCGGTAAGCAAATCAGTACCAACAGGTAAGTGGGGACCATGTTCTTCTAAGGGGCTGAATGGAATAAAAAAGATGGTTTTTTTACGATCAAGCGAATTGATTTGTTTCCAACTAAGCTCTTCAAGTTGGACGATTTTTGCCTCGTTCTTCCCATTGTTTTTAGCAGATTTCATGTGATTACCTCACATCTATCTTCTTTTATTATTACTGTATGTTCTTTTTGTGTTACCATCCCACCTTTTGCTTCTACCAGTTGCGGATAGTGTTTTGTCAAGCCTAAAAATGATAATTTTTTTAATGCGATATCACCCTCGTTTGGGAACATCTCATGACACCATCGCTGGGAAAACGGCAGTGTTCCGTAATTGGTATTTATTTTTTCAAACAGGATTTTTATCTTGCTATCTCGAATAAATTTTGCTTTGAGTGAATCGTTACATAGGTAGATATTGCTTCCTTCTCCTGATATGACGTGGCCTGCACCGTCCGTGGCAAATGGCTCAATCGCAACCACATCTCCGTCTTTTGGTTTTATTTTCCCCCCCAGTGCTCCAATATTAGGTACTGATAATCCTGAATGGAGCTCATATTGATTCAACCCGTGACCCATGAGATTATTTATTGGTTTATATCCATGAGCGGTGATTGTGTTTTCGATGGTCCTTCCTACCTCGCTGAGGGGGGTTTCTACGTTTAGGACACTTATTGCTTTTTTTAACGCCTCGCTTGATGCCTGAATCATCGTATCGTAGACGTGTGTTTCGAGTTCAACGGTGGTCGCGGTATCGGCTATATAACCATTTATATGAGCTCCGACATCAAGTTTCACGATGTCTCCTTTTTTGAAAATAGACTGGTCATCGTGTCGTGGGCTGTAATGTGCGGCAAGGGTATTAAGCGCAATATTCACTGGGAATGCAAGACCAGCGCCATTTTTTTTTATTCTGTTTTCGATCTCCGTGGCGATATCAAGGAATCGTGCTCCTGGTTTCAGTAAAGTGACGCCATAATCTCGAGCGTCCGCTGCAATTTTACCTGCACGTTTATAGTTCTTATATACTGTATCATCCATGAGTTATCACATCTAGTAGTTCTTTTTCTGTGACCAAACCCTCGCGAACAATCCGTGGCGTAATAGTGGAAAGGTCTACAATCGTGGAAGGGACCGTATCCAATTTCCCACCGTTTAAATAGATTGGTATATTCGTCCCTAATTGCTTGAGAATATCCGGTATTGTTCCAGGGGTTTTTTCATGATGGAGATTTGCGCTGGTCACCGTTAATGGCCCATATTCGGAGAGTAATTCTAATGCTATAGTATGGTTTGGAATACGCACCGCAATAGTATCTGTTCCACTTGTGACAATATCAGGGACAGACGGTTTTTTCTTTAAGATGATAGTTAAGGTTCCTGGTAAAAACTTATTACTGATTTCATATGCTGCGTCGTTCATATATGCAATGGTTTCAATCGCTTGTATCGATGGTACAGCAACAGGAAGCGGAACTGAATAGGGGCGTTGTTTGATGTCAAATACTTTTCGCACCGCTGATTCATTATAGATATCTACACCAAGTGCATAAAGCGTGTCTGTTGGATAAATAATTGGTTCTCCGTTTTTCAAAGCCTTAAGTGCTGCTGAGAAGTCGTTTTTCTTCATGCATCTTACTTTTCTGTTTTAATAAAATCACCAAGGGTAAATCCGCCTTTGGCTTGTGTCAGTGTTCCGGTGGGAACAGTTTTTATTTCTTCCATAAGTGAGATTCCAAGTTCTTTCTCTAACTTCGCGATAGTCTGATCGGATGGTCGAAGGTCACCATTTTCAAGTTTTGCGATCGTAACAGTGCGTTCTCCGATTTTAAACCCAAGTTCTTCCCTGGTAAGGCTTTTCTTTTTTCGTGCTTGTTCAATAAGATGATTCCAGTTTGAAACCAGTTCTTTTTCCATGCCCTTGTCTTTGAAGATGTCACGTTCTGGCTTCTGTATTTTTTTTACAATAATTCGTTGGGTTTGAGGCGAATGACTAGTCCTGACTGGTTCTTCTGGTATTTGATCTTCCGCGTATTTGATGCAGTCCGGACATACGAACATTTTTGCACCATCAATAATTGCATCTCTGCCACCTTTGCACTCTCTCCCACAAAGTTCACAAGGCATCTCTTAGTCCCTCCATAGGAATTATCTTTATAATAAGCCTGCTTTCTGGAGAATCATAAGATCCTCTGTGCTGAGTTTTTCTCCTCGTTTAAATCGGTCGAAAACGTCGTCTGCTTCTTTCTGAGCAGCTGAGACATCAGCAATCTTTTTCTTTTTCTCTTTCTTCTTCTCCATACTAGAGATTTTTTTCTCCAATTCATGGATAGTATTTACATTGTCGATGAATTCTTTATGAATCTTATCTGCCTCAATCTTTGTCACGACAATATTTTCTTGGATCTCTGTTGTTCGTTTAACGTGTTTATCAAGTTGTTTTAATTGTTCAAGCATTCCTTGATGTTCTTCTTGGGCTTTATTCGCCATTTTTTCAACGAGCTCATGTTGTTTCTCTGCCTTCTGTCGCATGAGTTTTTCTTCTTCGATTGCTTTTTTCAGCTTTGGATCCTTGTTTAATGATTCATCTGCGTCTTTAATCTTAAAGTGAATTTCTTTAATCGTGTCAATCAGTTTTTTTTCTTTCTGAGCTGACATCGGTTGGGTCATTTGTTCGTTTTCAAGTTTTCTGAGATATTGTTTCAATTCGTTAACATTCACACCAGAGTTTGAGGTTCGTTCTCGTTCTAGATCTTTGATTTTCTTTTTTAGTTCGAGATGATTTTTAGAGAATTCATTTCGCAGTTCTTTTGCGTGTTTGACTCGTTCATTGTAATCATCGCGTTTCTGTTTATGGTCGCTAATCTGGTTTCTTATCTGTCGAATCTTTGCGTTGATTTCATCGCGTTCTTTCGCCATCTTCTTCGACTGGTCGTGTAATTCGTCTCGGTCCTTCTTTAGTTGATTGGCTTTTATTTGTAACTCATCTTTTTTTCGGGACATTTCTTCAAGTGATTCGTCGTCCATTCTCTGCCTCTTACACGGCGTAAAAACATGGAGGTTAAATATTAGGTGTTTATTAAGTATTTCGAAAGATAATACGTTCTCTTTCATTCATCGCTTTTATAGAAAAAACCATACTTTGTTGGCATATTTGTATAGTCTATATTAATTTCTATGATATGGATGAGAGGTTTTCTATAAATGAAGAATCACCTGATACAAATTTTAGAAAGAAAGATCTCGGCTGGAGAGTATCTATATCTATTCTTATTGGTGTTGGATGGCTTGTGTTTCTTGTATTATGGTTGTTTTTCTATGCATACCCTCTTTCTGAATGGGAGAAAAATGTCGCAGTTCTTTTATTATCACTATTAATAATCTGTGGGATTTTAGAAATGCTGTGAGCGGTATTCTCGGAGCTATGTGAGCTCCGTGGGGGATGAAGTACAAACCTGAACGCCCTTACCATTATAATGAACAAGAAAAAGATTAACCATTTTTAAGGAAAAGTGAGATCACATCCTCATACTTATCTTTTTTTGCTGAAAAATTAAGAGCCTATCAAGATTTATTTTAAAAGATCTTGTGATAAAGATTATGTCAAAAACACTAGCACCGCAAATAATCACATTTCTTGTGGTGTGTCTCTTATTTTCCCATAAATTAATCAGGCGGAAGCAGGCAGCTCTGAGTTGCGCACCAAGCATTCTTATGAAATATCCAAGGGTTGTAGGTTTGTGTTTCTTTTTCCAATAGAAAAAAGAGGAAATAAGGTGGGTGATTAGAATGGGGGGATCCAAAAAGGAATAGTTGAGACATTCGTTTTTTCTGAGTCAGGATACGTCGCAAGGTATATTACCAATGTGATAATCTTCAGTCCTAGGAAACCCCGTTTGGGTTTTAACTTATTTTTTAATGATAAATAAATGCTAGGACGATTTGGAATCATTATATCACCGACATCGATTCCAATCATTCAATGTTTATGCAATGAAAACAACAGGATAGTTGAAAAACTGGTTCCAATATATCGGTTAATAATCCTGGTTCCCAAGTAAAAACAAAACAAACACGATACTATATTTGCTTCAAAAACTAAAAACCTTATATCATGGCCTTCTTTTGTAAACTACTAAATAAATGACATACAATGCACAAACGGGAGAAGAATGATTAAAGGATACCTAGTTAGTTTCCTTAAAAAAGAAGTCGCTCTAATCAATATGCCTATTAGATAGAGGTGTTATTTATAAAGTCAAACAAACAAAAAATAAAAATTTTAGTATTTTTTTTTTAATCGTCATTACTCTTAATATAATATTATCAAATCAACAAAATATATTGTATCGTAATCAGCATTTTCAAACATAGAAACATATATATAATGCTATTCATATAATCAATGTTGATACAGGGGGTAAATTATGAATAATAAAAGAAATTCTAAAAAATCGAAAATAGAGGCAGCTGTAATAACAATGTTATTTATTGGTACTGCTTTAGCAATACCAATGTCAAATGCAGTGAATGTGAATACAAAACCCTATGCATCATCTTCAATAGAAGACCAAAAAGCATGGCTGGATAGATCGTATCCCAATGAAAATGAACAAGATTTATCTGTATTAGCACTTGCACAAGATGATATGGGTTATGGCTGTGATCTTAAAGATAAAATTGCTTCATCTCTCCCGTTATATGTTGGAGAACCAACTGATCAAACAGTTCCTGGTAGAGGCCGACAAGGTAAGTTAGATCCAGCCAATAATGATAAAGATGATTGGCTGGTATTTTCCGCTTCTAACGGACAAAAATTACAGGTATCTATCAGCTCGAGTAATGGCTATGATGTAGAACTTGCAAATAGCGCAGGAACTAGCGTTGGCAAAAGCACCACTGCTACTGTATCAGGTAACTATTTCATTCATATCTTTGCTAACGGTGCAACTACTGCAGGTGATTATACTATCACGGTCACCGTTACAGGGCAAAATGATGCAGGAAAAGGTACCGATGCTGGAAATACGATTGACACTGCAACAGCGATAACACCAGGGAACTATGATGGGTATATGAGTTCGACTGATTATCAAGATTGGTACAGTTTTTCCGCAACGAGCGGACAAGGGATTTTTATCACTGTTGACGCTCAATCAGCGAAAGAAGGTGATTTTGATGCGTATCTCTATAATCCCTCAGGAAAATTAGTTGTCTATGGTACGTATTATGGAGAAGACGCCATTGAATATCCTGCTGATGCAACTGGCACATGGAAGATTAAAATTGCCACTTGGCCCGGATGGGATACCTCGAAATGGCCTGCTGATTACTTCCTGTATGGTTCAGGGATCTATTTTATGACCCTGAA
>CABMCU010000005.1 GCA_902384685.1 uncultured archaeon
ATTCAAGGTAATAAAGGGTAATTCATAGGGTGGGTAATCGATAGCGCAGTCTCCGGAGAACCCACCAAGTGTGAGGAGGGGACTGGTTGTTCCTTGGTGTTGCCAAAGGAGATTTCCATTTTTTTCATCATAGATCTTTATACTAGCGTTTTTTTCAAAAATAATGTAAGAATACAACCCATTGCGAACATGATTCGTCCCAGCGTCATAGACCCAGAGGAATCGGACCAAGTTGGGGAATTTAATGAATGCGGGCCAGTCATTATGCATATAGCCTGATATCTCAAGGTAACAATTTCGGTATCGTCCCTCTGTTAGGAGTGGTTGAACGTCAGGTGGTGTCACCGTTGAGGTACTTGATTCGGTGGGTTGATCGGTCGCGTCATCCGTTTTCTTCAGGGGTGATATCATGATAAAACAGGTTCGTCCATCAAGATTAGCCATAAGCGTCTGAGCAGTCGATCCATCATTATTGTATTTACCGAAAAACCCGACAAGATATAACACCCATTGTCCAGAGTTAAAGGTATCTTCCCAGAGGACACGCCCGTTTTTCCGTGAAGAGATCGTCACATCAACATTGGGTTCATTGAACACAACAGGCCAAAACGAGATATACCGGTACCGCAACCCGATGGGGATGTCATTGAGCTTAAAGGTAAAATCAATCGCTCCTGTTGCCTCGAGGTAACAGTTCGCGAATACGTGTCTTTTGGTTTGCGCCGGTGCAGTCGCTTGGGTTGACGGCAGGAGGAGTGGTATCATCAGCATAACAAGTATTAACCCAATTAATTTCCTTCTCATATTCTTACCCCATATAAGAGTAGAAAATAAATTATTTAAATACTTTCGTTTGATTTTTTGTCCAAAATTATGATTTTATGGACAGTTATTGCGTACTTGGCTAAAACAATGTGTTTTTGGGTTTATTTTCAAGTTCTGACGAGCCGCCCATAAGACATTCGTAAAAACCGTGTCAATACTTCTGTTTTTTTATTTTTATCTTTTCCAAACATTTAAATTATGCTACAGGATATTAAATCCTATATAACCCATGTTTTTGGGGGAGGACGGAGGAAAAAACATGCGAAGAAAAATCATAGGGATTTTTGTTTGTATACTGTTGATAACAACTTGTGTTGGACCAGTATATGGTTCAATGAGTGCGAGTAATGTAAATAAATCATCAACAGTAGAAATTCCCGATAGTCATATCATTGAAAATGTTCCATATGTGAACCAAGGAGACTCCGACTATTGTGGAGTTGCAACTCTTATAATGACCTTTCAATATTATGGAATCAACACTTCTCTTTTCGAGGTAGCGTTTTATTCAGGTTTTGGGTACTCTGTAGGATATAAGATAATGTATCCCTGTTGGTGTTTATCAGATTATTATCTCGCTTATCAGATAGCAGAGAGACAGCTTCTTGCTCATATCTATGGTGTAAAGTATAGTTTTAACGATTTCTATGATAAATCAATTTCTGATGATTTGATATGGCAAAGGTATTGGACCTCTGTCAAAGAAAACATCTCTCAAAATATACCTGTGACAACTTTTGTATGGATGAATGAATTACCATATTATGAAAACCAACCATATTACCATTACATATTGCTTGTAGGGTATAATGAAACCAATAACACTGTATGTATTCATGATTCAGCTGCAACTGTGTATGGTACTTCAATAACGAGTGGTTCATATATTCACATACCTATTGATTCGTTAAAAAATGCTTTAAAATTTATCTTTGCATATTATGTCGAAATATTTATAGATACAAGTGATGAACCGTTGTCAAAAGAAGATGCCTTTGAACTTGCTCATTCAAGGAATATACAGAAAATGAAGGGAGATGCAGATGCGTATGATAAAGAATTTCTTAAATTTGGGATGCCTATACATCTCCTTGGAATTCATGCTGTAAAATTTATCAAACATAGTTACAACATTAGAAATATAATAATGTTGACCATCGGTGATAAAATAAAAAGAATTGATAGCAGACTCGCATTAGCAGATGATTATTGGGCAATGTATGTTGGTAAACATGGTATGTCTCAATATCTCATTGAACACGCAGAGTTGTATCCAGATGCAGAGTATGAGGCAACTTTACTGGATATTGAAGCAAATAATTGGTTGTTACTTGCTGCTAAAAACATGGAATTATGGTCTATCCCAATTTTTAGACTGCCTAAACAAATTTCAGTGTTAAAAGAAATTCGAGACATCTTTGATGTTATCATTTCTATTGAGGAAGATATTATAAAGAATTCTCCCTCAACAGTTCCTTTAAGATCTATAGCAGAATTTGAGTCTGCTGATGAATTAATTATTACATGGCCACAGTTTCAACCTGCCTTACCATTATTATTGATGCGATTAACATTGGAGATTCAACCATATTTTATTGATGTCATTCATGCGGCAGAGGATGTTATACATATACGAATAAACTTCGATGGTCCATTACAAAAATTAAACATAATATCAAAATTAACAAAAAAAGCAATTCCATTAAATAATATTACTTTTACGTATATTCCGACTAATACTTTTTGGATACGAGATTATGGTCCTTTTTTTGTTGAAAAAAATGATGAACTTGTTATTGTTGATTTTAATTATTTTGGATTAGGGAGACCTCTTGATAATTTGTATCCAACAATTTATGGGAGAATCAACAAAATAAAGTATAGTTTTACTACCAACTTTTTACTCTGTTTTCACGGTGGGAACTATATGACAGATGGACAGGGACGAGCGATGATTGCTGATGCACCTTTGAATTATTCCATTAGAAATCGATTGTTAACAAATGAAGAAATAATCAATATTTTAAAATCAAATCTCGGTTTAGATGAAGTATATATTTTCAAATCACAAAAGGATGATGGCACAGGACATATCGATATGTTTGCAAAACTATTAGATAAAAATACGGTTCTGGTAGGACAATGGGAACCCAATGATGTTGACTATCAAATTTTAGAAGATAATGCTATTAATTTTTCTCATCTTGGGTTAAACGTCGTACGAATCCCTATGGTACGAGATCCAAACCAAATACATAACCAGATTCTGAGTTATACAAATTCCCTTATCATAAATGGAACTTATAAAAAAGTCGTACTCGTGCCCCAATACAATGTTTCAGAGGATTCTGTCGCACTCTCAATTTACCAACAGGCAATGCCAGAATATGAAATACGAGGAATAGATTGTAGAACAATAAATATTGAGAATGGAGATATTCATTGTACAACCATGACAAGGCCACTTATAGACTAAATTAAAAACCATTATCTTAGGAAATTTGTAGTCGAACAGTTATTCCAGCGGTTCCCCCAATGCATTTCCACTACTACGACAACTATTAGGGTACTAAGAATCCCTTATTCTTTTTCTTCTTTTTTTACTTTTTAAATCAACGTAGAAAAATTAGTTACGACGTTTTTGTACCTGATGCAATAAAAGTATGTTGTTTGAGTTTAATGCATTTTTCTCCGTCAAAGCCAATGAGGTTTCCGCAAACACATTTAATGTTATTTCCATCATGAATACTAAAATCCTCAACGATTCTATCCTTCCAGCAACGCCATAATTTCCCTTTACCTATCTTTACATATCTGAAGATTTTTCGTTTACACTTTTGGCATTTAATGACGAGCATGTAACATCGACACTTATTAAAAATGGAAAGAAAACATAGCTATATTCTATTTTCTTTGTTTTACATTGTCATTGATTTTTACAAAAACATTCGTCTTAAAACCGTGTCAATGCTTCAGATTCTAAAAATACGTTTTAGTCTTGTTAACTTTTATTACATTTGTTGCGAATAAAATCAAATGAAAGATATAAATACTATTAATACATATTTTATTTCATATAACTCTTGTTTTTTGGAGGAGGAAAAAAAGAATATGAAACATAAGATCATCGGAATTGTTATTTGTACGCTGTTGATTACAAGTGTTTTCACAGTATCTGGAACATCAATAAATAATCTGAATCATAAAAATAATATCCTTCTTTTAGATCAATTGGATCAAAGATCTTCAAAGATGGACAAACCACAGAAAATTGGATCTAGTGGTACAGGGCTAGCTCAATCATTTATACCAACACTTCCTACATTAACTAGAGTAAAACTTGCTTTGAAATCTACTGGAAGCGCAGAGTTTCAATACTATTTTGTTCATATCAAAAAAACGATAGAAGGTTCAACTTTAACATCAACGAATATAAATCGAAATATATTAGAAATTGGAACTGGTTGGTATGAGTTTGATTTTCCAGATATAAGTGTTACCCCAGGGGGTACATATTATATTATTGTCGAAGGTGTCAATAGCACAGGTGATACATCCTCTGTTTACTGGTGGTATGGATATCCTGATCCCTATGCAAATGGAGCTGCATATTACAAAAGTATTAGCGGATGGAATTATCTAAAAGACGGCGTGAATTATTGCGATTATTGTTTCGAAACCTATGGAACAACGGAAGTAAATGATCCACCAAATAAACCAGTTTGTTCATATGACCTAATAAGTGATGCATTAGTGGTTACTGCAACAGATCCAGATGGAGATCAGATAAGATATGGTGTTGATTGGAATAATGATTTAACTATTGACCAATGGACTAGCATGGTTCCAAGTGGTACAGAACAAAGAATTAATCGCGATGGTAAAAAAGGCATCATAAATATGTTAACTGAAGATGAACATGGTGCACAGAGTGGTTTTGTCTCAGCTACATCAAAACTGAAACAATATATCTATAGACCATTTCAGGTATTCTTAGAAAATCATCTATATCTTTTTCCAATCTATCAAAAACTTCTAAACAAATTAGTATAATAAAAAAAATTACATCTCTTTTTTTCTTTTTCTCATTTGAGAGGTCGTCTAACAATTCAACTTCGCGGGATTTTTTTAATACACTATGAACAGATATCTAAGACACTACTCGTATTTGATGATAAAATTACTCTCATGTCTTTCTTTTTTTCCAACATCGTAA
>CABMCU010000006.1 GCA_902384685.1 uncultured archaeon
ATTACAGCATCTACGGAGATCATACAGGACAAACAAAGATCGGTGATTTCACCAAGTGAACAAAAAAAGTTAGACTCCAATTCATCCACTGGTTAAAACCAGTGGTATTCTTGGAGATTTTTTATAATAATTTAATCTCTTTTGATAATACCGGCAACTGTAATGATGAATGCTGCGATTTCTAAGATATTCAGTAATAATGTTGTATTTGATTCAGGATCCGGATTTATAACAAAACGTAAAAGAATCATAATACCCAAGATTCCTGCACCAAGTACCACTAATGTTTTATTCATGAAAATCTCTCCAAATTTTTCGTATCTTTCAATACAAATTGTAATTATCGAATATGGTTATAAAACTTGTCTTTTTTCGCTTGATAAATAAACTAGATAGTTTCACAAAATCTATAAAGGTTCATTCATATTTTGTTTTCATATGACATACTATCGATTTCAGAATTATATAAAACACGTACGTATTGGAAAAATCATCTGTCTTGCCCGAACCTATAAAGAACACGCACGAGAAATGAACACCACAGTGACAGAAGATCCTTTACTCTTTCTGAAACCAGCAAGCTCTGTTATATTCAATCACGAAACAATCTTCATTCCGCACTTGTCAAAATGTTTACATCATGAGGTTGAACTTGGGGTTATTATCGGAAAAAACGGTAAATATATTACAGAAGAAAAAGCACTCCAACATGTGTTAGGGTATCTTGTTGCTCTCGACATCACTGCTCGGGATATTCAATCAATTGCGAAAAAGAACGGGTGGCCGTGGGGAATTGCCAAAGGATTTGACACATTTACACCCCTTAGCGATGCAGTGTTAAAAGATAGAGTATTAAACCCACAGAATCTTGATCTGGAATTGAAAATAAACGGTACTATAAAACAAAAAGTAAACACCAACCAGATGATCTATTCTCTAGAGCGGATTATTTCATTTATATCGAAAATAATGACATTGGAACACGGAGACCTCATCTTGACCGGAACACCAAAAGGAGTAGGAGAAATAAAAGAGGGCGATGTCATCGAAGCCCGATTGGGTTCACTCTGTGCATTAACCGTTGATGTAAAACATGAGCTATGACTCTACATGATTCTTTTTTTCAAAAGGCAGGCTTTACAACTCTGTTGCGATGTCGGTTCGCCGCACGTCTGACAGATATTGAGTTTAATAGCAGGATACTGTTCGAGCAACATCATCTTGATGCTTTCATAACTATTCAAAATGCTATAGCGTGTTCCGGGCGTACTATCCACAAGGTTATCAATGATCTCCCTATAAGAACCACGCAATGCACGCATTGAGTATGGGCATTCAGCATTATGAAACTCAATGTTTTTCACAATAGCATACAACATACTTTCTTTTTCGGGAATAGTTCGTAATGGTAGTAACCTAGGCACAAGACCAGGTTGAATCTTTGTATGAGGACCAAGACGCGCAAGTTTTTGCATATCACCATTGGTAAAATTCATAAGTATTGACTGTGCCATATCATCAAGATTGTGTCCGGTGACGAGTTTGTTCACCCCGAGTTCCTTTGATTTGATGTTCAGACAAAACCTACGAAATACACCACAATAACTACATTCTCCTAACTTATCATGAAGAGAAGCAATCTCATCCATGGTTTTTCCTATCGCATCTTCAAAGGATATGACATGGTGTTCGATGCCTAGTTTTTTACAATTTTTCTGTGCGATAGGAAGGCTTTTGTTGCGATACCCAACGATCCCCTCGTCAACAGTAATCGCGTATAGCGTAAGGTTAGGTCTCTTCGAAAAGATTTCATGCATGAGATGCAACGCGACGGTACTATCTTTCCCACCAGAGAGTGCGATACCAATAATTGTATGATCAGTTGTTTTTCCCTGTTTTCTAATATCTTTTTTTACGCGCTGTTCAACAAATTCAATAAAATGTTTTTTACAGAGATGCACTCCGCTGTACCGGATAAATGTAATTGCAGGTTTCTTGCACTTTAAGCATCGAAGGGTCATGAAAAACCTCTAGATTTTAGAGAACCAACATATGGAGAATATCTCCTTGTTTTAGTATTTTACTGTGAAAAAAAGGAATATGCGAAAAACAAACCTTAAGTTTTATATTATACCAACGTATATCAAACGTGAAAAGATTCACTCTAACGATTAAAGATTGAGGAGAAAGTGCTATGCCAATAATAAAAGAAGTCTGTAGCACAGGCATTGAAGAACTTGATATGAAAATGTCCGGTGGTTATCCCTTAGGAAGTACTGTCCTTGTCACTGGATGTAGCGGATCAGGGAAAACAACAATGTGCATGCAGTTCCTATTCAATGGAGCAAGGAAAGGGGAACGTGGCGTTTTTTTCACGATTACAGAACCTTTATTTAAACTTACCAAAAACCTAGAGGGATTTGCTTTCTATGATAAGAAACTGATTGAGTCAGGTATGGTTAATATTATTGATTTACGTATTATCAGTGAACGGTTGGGATTAGACACAGAAAAATATACGGTGGAAGATGCAGGGGCTTTACTGGATATCTTAAAAGACATCGCGGATGAACTTGATGTAAAAAGACTAGTCATTGATTCGATTACTGCCCTCTGTTATCGGTTACAATCACCACAAATGATTAGGGATTTTATCTTCAAACTTGGAACTTCTCTTGCAGTTATGAAATGCACTACGCTACTTACCTCTGAGGTTCCACCCCAGACATTCAAATTCTCCCAATATGAGATTGAGGAATTTATCTCAGATGGTATCCTCTTCCTGGGAGATGTCAAGAGGAAAGGGGATCTAATAAGAACCTTACAGATTATTAAGATGCGAGGAACTGCACATTCGAGAACAAAGTTTGCATTAAATATTTCGACTCAACGTGGTATTGAATTGATACCATTGTTAAAATCCAGTGAATTTGAATTTGAAACTCTATTGAAATAATAGGAGAGTAAAATATGCAAGACACCGTTATAGAAAGTATTAGAGAACGAGTTTCCGTTGCTATTGAGGTGAATCAATCTGTTGGGATCCAGGTCCCTGAGAACCGTCATAAGGATTTATTAGAGGCGATTTTTCATTCTATGTGCAGAAACACCTATGACATATGGACGTTTATCACTGTGAATCAAACTTTTGATTACCTTACAAAGACATTTAAAGAAATCACTAAGCAACCTAATATTAAATTCATTGATTGTATCTCTCGTGCTGCTGGGATATCAGATAATTCTAATAACTGCTTCTTTCTTGAAAGCCCGGTGATGCTGGAAAATCTAATCCTGGAAGTCATGAATAACTTCAAAAATAAGAAGGAAGCCATGAGCAATGCCAAAAATAAGAAAAGTGATATAGATAAGTACATCGTCATCGATTCTCTCGGTGCTCTGCTGATCTATAATGATTCAGAAATCATCAGAAAATTTTATTCATTAGTTATGAATAGAAGCAGAGCAGAAAATATCCATGTTGTTTCTATTTTCGTAGAAGAAGAGCTAAATTCAAACCAACTGATTCAATTTAATGATAAAATCATTGTTGTGCGTGACTCATTTATTGATTAGAGACGAAGACTATGGAACAACAAACCATTAATAACAAAACAAACACAAATATTTCCTGGGAAGGGAATTTATCAGAAGAGAAACTAATCACGAAGTGGCGAGATAACGTAACTCATGCAGCGTTACAAAACCTCCAAATAGAACACATAAACACAGATACTACAATACGGATAAGTAAAGGGTTCGAAAGTGGACTAAATACATCTGGATTAAATTGGAAATCACTGGACCGGACCATTACAGGACGGTTAGAAACAACAGAGGAAGATGTGCTTAAACCTCTAGCAACAGAATTTACTTTCACGAAGATTTCACAAGATGTTGTAGAAACCTTTGCGAATCGAGATCCGCTTAGGCAAATGTATAAAAAAAGCACGGTTGCATCACTCTTTGACCACGAAAGTATGCATGATCTATTTCAAAGGACATACTCTAAAGAGGAACTCTTAATGAATGGATCAGAGTCAACGGATCATCCAGAATTCATAAATAAAACACATGCGTCAGCAAAAAAAAGATTTGAATGTGAACAAGTATAGCGAGAGTTCACGATTATAAAAAAAAAGATAATAATCTGAGAAAATGGTAAGAGAAACGCTCATTGATACCACTCTTCAAAAAAAAGAAGGTTTCATCCGTACAGGAATCGACAAATTAGACCGTTTACTCGAGGGTGGAATCCCTAGTGGATTTACTGTCGTTCTTCTAGGAAGTCCAGGTAGCAGCACCGAGATTCTTGTCAAACAGATTGCAACAAGTGGAATTGTCACCTATATCACCACTGAAGAAACAAAAGATGAAATTCTCGATACCATGCGCAGATTCAATTGGCAAATCCCAGATATAGATTTTGTCGACATTTCAGAAAAATACTATTCTAATATCTTAAAAGGTGAACAGAAACGAGTGAGTATCTATGAACAGCGATCAAAATTGAAACTTAAAGAACTCATCGAAATCGGATCAACGGGGATGCCATCAACAACGACAGCTACTGAAGATTTTTTAGCGATATTATCTAATAGAACAAAAAATCTAGCCCCTAATAGAACTATCATTATCAATTCCCTCGATTTTTTCCTCAGCCAGTGCAATCAGGATGATGTACTTAAAACCGTTTACGCTATCAAAGTAAATAACCTCAAGAATAAAGGTGCTCTTCTTATCGTAATGACGAAAGGAGTCCATGGAGAATTGTTTGAACGGAAAATGGAAGGACTCGCTGACGCTGTCTTAGAGCTTGATGTCATTCAAAAAGGATCATCGTTTGAGCGATATCTCTCGGTTAAAAAAATGCGGAATTACGCAAAAAAGATAGGTATCGCACGCTACGTTATTGATGATAGTGGATTTGTTTTAGAAATGATTGAACGAATCATGTAAAAAAAATAATTTCGTATCAATCGTTATAAAATGAATATATAGTGGAATTTAAGTAGGTTCTAATATCTACAACTTGTTTTCTTAGAATTCTTACATTATCCTAAAATATTTGACATAAAAATATCTGATAATTTTTTAGAAAAAAACTATCCTATACGACATTATATAGAAAGTCAAAGACTTTATCGTATACTGAATAATTTTCGTAATTGTTAAACAGAAGAATATGAACACTTTTTAGACAAAGTCATCTTATATTTTCGGTTTCCTTAACCACATGTTTATAAACATCTTTCTCTTTTCTCTTTACAAAAGGGAAATTTTATGGGAAAAGATAAGGTGAATGAGTCACAACTTTGTGATTTACCTGGTGTTGGTCCTACAATTGCGGACAAGTTGATTGAAGCAGGGTACTCAGATATGATGAACATTGCTGTTTCGTCACCAAAGGAATTAGCAGAAGTTGCAGAAATCGGTGAACCGACTGCTGCAAAAATCATTCAAGCAGCACGAAAAAAAGCAGATATTGGTGGTTTTGAGACAGGGACTGCACTGCTTGAACGTCGTTCCAAAATTGGGTCTATTACTACTGGATCTAAAGCATTTGATGACCTGATGGGTGGAAAAGGATTTGAAAGCCAAGCAATCACCGAACTGTTTGGCGAATTTGGATCAGGAAAAACTCAACTGGTACATCAGATGTGTGTGAACGCTCAACTCTTAAAAGAAAAAGGCGGATTAGACAGTCATGTCTTCTACATTGACACTGAAAACACATTCCGACCGAATCGTATCATTCAGATGGCAGAGGCATACGAACTTGACCCAGATGAAGTGTTAAATAAAATTCATGTTGCTCGTGCATATAATTCCAGCCATCAGATGTTACTGGTAGATAAAGTCATGGAACTTTCCAAAGAGTTTTCTCCAAGATTATTAATTGTTGATTCTCTCACCAGCCAATTCCGTGCAGAATATGTCGGTAGAGGCGCACTTGCAGATCGACAGCAGAAACTGAATAAACATATGCATGATTTACTCCGATGGAGTGACCTTAATAATGGTGTTGTTATAGTAACTAATCAGGTTGCTGCCAAACCAGATGCGTTCTTTGGTGATCCAACACGACCGATTGGGGGACATATTGTCGGACATACCGCAACGTTCCGTCTCTATCTACGGAAAAGCAAAGGCGGGAAGCGAATCGCAAGACTTATTGACTCCCCGCATCTCCCAGAAGGAGAGGCAGTATTTTCTGTCAGTGAAATAGGCATCAGAGATTAATTAAATAATGGCTCACCCCTCTATAATCCCAGTCCACCTTCGTTTCCCGACAAGCTCTACGATTTTATCATTCCTTAATCAGCAATCATTGTAGGTAGTTGATTCTGTCGATCAGCGATCACATAGACATTGTGATGTAAAGACCAAAAAAAAAGGAATAAGTTACAAAGTCGTTTATATTTTTTCGTCCTATTTGAATTTTTTCAGGATCAATTCCGCTGCTTTTTTCCCTGAAAGAAGCATGCCGCCAAAAATCGGACCCATGCGAGGTGCACCATAAACTGCATTCGCACCCATACCAGCAACAAAAAGACCAGGGAACACTTCTTTTGTGTTTTCCACAACTGTTCGTTCTCCTATCTCTGCGCACATCGAACGTTCTTTCTCAAGATCACCACTCGGTGTATTTAGAGACCCGACCTTCTGTTTCACAATATGACAAATCTCGGCAGCATGGCCGGTTGCATCAATACAGTACTTCGCACGAATCGACAAGGGATCCACATGCAACCCTGCTATCTCTATAGCGCTCCAGTTGATCACAAATCCATTGACCTTCTTATCATTAAGCAGCACATCCTCGACAGAAATCGTGTTAAAAATACGAACACCAGCATCAATCGCAGCTGAACATAACTTTGTTGTAACTTCAATCGAATCAGCACTGTAGTACCCGTTTCCCTCGTTTTTCACATGGACATTCGCATCCTCTAAAATATATTTGGATTCTTTTTGCGCGACAATAACTGGAAACGTCATACCACCTCCCCACATGCCGCCACCAACAGAAAGTTTACGCTCGAACAAAACAACTTTTTTCCCCGCGTTCGCTAAATATTTTGCAGCAGTTAAACCTGCGGGGCCCGCGCCTGCAATAGCAACATCTACCTCAATGTTAGAGCTGAATTCTTTAGAAAAACGTTCAAAGATGATTCGTGTAATTATAATATCATCGATGCTGATGAAAAACACCTCGCATCAATCCATATTTCCTGAACATTATTAAACATACCGCTAATCCTTTATACTTTTACGTATGTTTACCGTTTGTGCTGAAAATCCGACGTGTACAAGCTACCGATATTTTTCCGGTAATCGCTCTTGCATACGACACATTACCAGAACGATACAATCCCTCAATCTTTAATCAATTCTACGAATCATTTCCTGAAGGTTTCCTTATTGCCATGCACAATCATATCTTAATTGGGTTTCTTATTGGTATCAAAACAACAATGAACACAGCACGAATTCTCATGCTGTCCGTAAACGAGAACAATCGAAGACAAGGAATCGGTTCCGCACTGCTTAAGAAATTTTTGTTAGAGATGAAAAATCATCAGATAAGACAGATAGAGCTTGAAGTGCGAACAACCAACCGAGGTGCTGTGGAGTTTTACATAAAACAAGGATTTATCCTACAAGAGAAACTTCATCATTTCTATCAAAATGGAGAAGACGCTTACAGTATGAGAAAAGGACTATAACCTATGATCTTCTTTTTCTTTCTGAGTCATGAATCGCATAGTTATTTGATCGAGACGATTTACAATTTTCTCCAATCCGGGGTCACCATTATTGTTCGAGAGAATCCCTGCGATATCTTTACTTAAGGTAAACACCGCGAGTTTATGTTCCCGTTTTGACTTGTGAATCTGATAGGGTGTGATCTCCAGTTTCTCATATGAATTGTAGTTACAGCCATTGTGTTCACAGATTTGTTCGAGTTGACTTCTTATCTGATATAAAAAAGTGTGGAGTTGGATGAGTTCATCTTTCTGCATTGTTCTTGCCTTTCCCATGTCGAGAATACTATAAAGACTTTTTATATTTTTTCACGGTTGTTAAGTGTGTAACTGCTTAACATTCGCACGACTATTAAATCGTTCGTATGTTACATAATCATTGAAAATCATTTTTTGTTAGCACTTTGACTGATCTTGGCATTTTGACGACATTGCCGAGTTTGATACCAACTATTTCCTTAATGTTTTTATTGTGTGCAATATCCAATAAACGTTGTGTGACAATACCATCAAAGACAATAGCAGAAACATTATCGCGATTCTTTATCTCATCGGTAAGTTCTCGGACAGGAATGGTACTTATCTCTTTCCCAGCCTCATCTAACAATACTGCTTTTAGTGATCCTGAAATCTCATTAAGAATCGTCTCGTAATTCTTCTGCTTCTCTGTTGTAATCACCGGTTCTTCAACAACATCGCTTTCTGCATCCTCTTCCTTATGTAGTTGCTGTTGTTCTTTTTTCTTTGGGAAAAATTCTTTTTTTATCTTTTGATGTTGTTTCTCATCATTTTCTTGACGCTTGTCTTCCTCGCTCTTCCCCTCAATTTTAATATTAAACATATCCATGTATTGCTCACGCGGGATCTTATTCTTCAATGACTTCATAATAAGTTTCTGTGGGATTTCTTCGACCTCTCTTGTCTGCGGGGCTCGTGCAATAAAATCAACATCAGCAACCTGCAACAATTCTCTCAGAATAAGCTCCCCACCACGATCACCATCAACAAATACGGTCTTGATTTTCTCTTTTGAGAGATCAACAACGGTTCGTGGAATATTCGTACCACCAACCGCAATAACGTTCTTAATCCCATATTTTAAGAGATTAAGCACATCACGTCTACCTTCAACAATAACAATAGCGTCACTATCATTGATATTCGGACCAGCAGGACAATGATCATGACCATAACTTGTGATTTCTTCAACTTGTACTGCCTGTCGAACATTCTCTGCAATGCTTTCGCTGTCGGTCTTGCTTTTTTCCATTACATCATTTAACAATGCTTTTGCTCGTTCGATAACCTGTTTTCGTCGTGAGACACGAACATCCTCGACTTCCTCAACATGAATTGTTGCTTTGCAGGGCCCCACACGATCAATGCTTTCAAATGCAGCTGCAAGAATAACTGTCTCTACTTTGTCCAACGATGTCGGCAAAGTAAGAACTCCATCACTTTTTCCATTTTTCGAATCAAGTTCTACCTCAATTCGTCCGACACGGGCAGATCGTTGCAATTCCCGAAGATCCAGTTCATCGCCAAGAAGCCCTTCTGTTTGACCAAATATTGCTCCGACAACATCAGATTTTTCGATTATACCATCTGCTTTTATTTTAGCCTTAATTAAGTATTTTGTAGTTGATGGGTCAATGACCATTATCTTCACCTCAATTTTCATCAACTCTCTGAAAAATAGCACTTAGTTCTGCACGTAGTGGCAGAACTCTCTCTATTTTCTCCCAATCTTACTATTATTTTTGCATAGGTGTTGGGAGTAAGTAAATCGGTAATCTTAAGGTAATAAAGTACCATTTTTCATTAAGTCGATTCTTAATGTCATTGTATAGAACTAGCGTCATATTTAAATGTTGTGCTCAGTATTCAGTCAGGATTTTCATGGATGAGAAGGTCTTTATCGGCGTCGCATGGCCATATGCAAACGGATCATTACATCTTGGACATATTGCTGGGTGCTACCTCCCCGCGGATATCTTTGCTCGATATAACCGGCTGAAAGGGAGAAATGTGCTCATGGTCTCAGGTAGCGACGAACACGGTACTCCTATCACCATCACAGCAGACAAAGAAAAAACAACACCGCAAGCAATCGTTGATCGCTACCACAAGGAACATACAGAAAACATGAAACAGCTTGGAATCTCCTTTGATATATTTACCCGAACAACAACCGCGAATCACGAAGCAACCGTCCAAGAAATTTTCTTAGATCTCTATCAAAAGAAATATATCTCCCGAAAGAGTATTGATGCGCTGTACTGCCCAACCTGTTTACGGTTTCTCCCTGATCGATACGTCGAAGGAACCTGCCCCCACTGCCATAAAGAAG
>CABMCU010000007.1 GCA_902384685.1 uncultured archaeon
GGTTTTAAACTAGCTGAACTTGTCGCTTTGACAAACTAATCAGAGAGAATAGCAAAAGTCATCAAAGAAGGGCAAATGTTTATTTTAGAATCAACCGTACCACCTGGAACTTCTGAAAATCTCGTCATTCCCATATTACGAAAGAATATGAAGAAATATTTTTATTATGCTCATTGTCCGGAACGCGCGATCCCTGGAAAAACACTTACTGAAATGGTTTTTAACGATCGAATAATCGGAGGATTGGACGTAAAATCCGCTAAATTAACTCAACATCTCTATTCGTCTTTCGTCAAAGGTACTATCTATATTACGAATACAAAAACTGCAGAATTTGTAAAGTTGATGGAAAACACCTTCCGAGACATCAATATTGCTTTAGCAAATGAATTTGCATTGATGGCCGAGGAATTCGAAATCGATGTGTGGAAAGCCATCGAAATGGCCAATAGGCACCCTCGGGTGGATATCCTTAAACCTGGACCTGGTGTTGGTGGTCACTGCATCGCGGTAGATCCGTTATTTTTAGCAGAAAAAAGCAGTAGATCTCGAATTGTGAGCTTGGCAAGAGAAATCAATGACTCCATGCCTGCTTATGTCATAAAAGTAGTAAAAGATATATTAAAGGATATTGAAAATCCAACTATCACACTTCTTGGTTTAGCGTATAAAGGAAACGTTGATGATACGAGAGAAAGCCCCTCGTTTAAGATAAAAAAGATAGCAGAAAGTGAAGGAATGACTGTTAAATTGTATGATCCGCTCATCCGAAATTTTCCGGGAAATCTACACACTATTAACGAAGCGGTACAAGATGCCGATTGTATTGTCTTAGTAACAGACCACGATATTTTTAAAACCATTGACCCAAAATCTTTACCGGTACGAAAGAAAAATCTGATTGATACTCGGAACATCCTGAATCATCCTCTCTGGAGAGATGCAGGGTACCACGTAAGAATATTAGGAGTTGGATCACTCTCGGAGATATTAACATAAAAGATACTTTTTGTTTTAAGTTGGAGTAAATAAAAAAAGAAGAAAAAAGACCGTGGTTATTTCTCCGCGAGCTCATCGTAGGGCTCATCCCGGTATTTATCAGAGACCTCTATGATTTCTAATACCAATCCTTGTGGCGTGATTTTTACGAATTCAACCATTGTTCCTCCTCCAAGAGCAACATCATTGTGGTTATACCATTGTATGGTGGTGATGTGTAGAATGTCGCCTCCTTATGTACTTAATATGAAAGGTCATATATAAATCTTCATAAAAAATATAATAAATATATTTGCTGCATTTCATCAGGGTTAATCTATACAGAAAGCTTCCTATATGAAATAAACTTGAATTGCATTAAATAATATACACAGATTTTGTATCCCTTTTTGATGTAGAGTTTTTCAGGATGAAGCTTGGTATGTTGAAAATAATTTGAGCTTACAGCTGTCCTTACGAAATGATTTTCTTTACGATTTAAACGCTTTTTCCAACATCCCAGACAGTTATGAGTGCGAGCAAACCTACTACAGGTGTGATGAACATCGCGAGACTCGATGAGACACCGATGAACAATCCACCAAGATAAGGGTGTAGGATAAAATTTTTGTTAACAATCTTCTTCAGTACAATAGAAAGTTTTATTAAAAGAGAGTAGTATTATTTTAACGTAAATAATTTTATATTTTTGGATATAAAATGAGGAAAAAAATAATTCTTATAATAATGATTCTGCTATTAATTACGATTACTGTATTTTTTATAGGTTTATCAAGCAATCCCACTAATCACCAGGGTTACACTAATATTACTGTTGAACAAGCCTATAATCTTTTGACGAATGCCTCAAATGGTATACAGATACCCATTGATGTACGAACAGATTCCGAGTGGACAATCGCACACATTGACACCCCCGCTCCAGAAAACCCACAACATTGGCCGAATTTACAACAAGGAGTAAATCTCACTGAATTCATGGAATTATACAAAGGGAAAGAAATCATCCTCTACTGCAGAGCAGGAGTGAGGAGCAAAACTGCTGCAAACATGCTTGTTGAACATCATTTCAATGGCACTATTTACAATATGATCGGCGGGATTGACGCATGGATACTTGCAGGATATCCAACGAAAGCAAGTTAAAAATAAAAACTAGATTAAAGGACCCTGAGGGAATTGTGTCTAAAGATAGTACATCTTATGCTGATCGGTAATAAGTAATATCAAAGTCAATCTGGAAGCGTGGAGAAGAGATCGGAAATGTTTTTATACCTTTTTCTCCGGTTTTTTCCTCAGGTAGTAGCTCGATGCTCCATGCACTTTTTTTCTTTGTGCCATGGTCACTGCAGCAAAGATCCATAACACCATGGCAAAAAACCATTCAAGAATTTCTTTTGGTGTCATCCTCTCACCTTTTCACTACGGGAAAATTATGATATTCTATCTCCTCAACATCTCATTTACTTATTATTTTCCCTTTCTAGTGTCTAATGAGGATATGTCTTAATATAAAATAAGCTTATCGGTTTTTCTTCCAATCAACTAAAAATGAGCCGCTTTTTTCTGTTTGTTGAAAACGAAGGAACTCTGAAACGTTTTGTCCGACAAGACCTGAGATGTTTTAGGAAGAGTGTGTTATTTAAGGAAGGATGATAGAACGAGTGAGTTCAAAGGATTCTTCATCTCATTGTCTCATTATTTTTGTTCTGGGAAGATCTGCATGGCTGATGATCGTAGGCGAGGAATGTTTGCTTTTAGAATTTGCGTTTGCAATACCTGAATATTCCGACGGTGCTAATCCCTATCACCATTATAATGATCCCGATCGAAAGTTTTGAGCCGACTTGAAACTATGGCGACTTGACGTCCATCTGTGATGTTTCTCTGTCGACATTTCTTGAGGCGCAATGGACGGTGAGTGTGACGGTATAGGGGCCAGTTGCTGAAAACGAATCAGTTACGGTTTTACCAGATCCGGTGGTGCCGTCTCCGAAATCCTTTTAGTAGCGTACAATACCGATATCATCGTTTGAACCGCAGCAGCAAATGTGAGGATATAGGTTATAGGTAGAACAATACATCCCATTGGAATCCTATTTTGCTATAAATAATGCTTCTTTTGCATGAACCGTAAATGATTGTCCATCAGGTAATATCCCTGAATAATCATATGCAGTCGAGAGGCTCGGACAAATATTAACAATGACCCAGTAATTCTGAAACTCTCTGACGAACACGCCACCGTAATAATTGTGCGTCGAACCACTAATGACGCCTGGATTTGGATGCGCATATACTTGAAGCGAAGAATTTTGTATATCCCCTTTATAATTCTGGACTGGTTGCCCAAAGTCTGTGTCCATCATCGGATGGTACCCATTAATGATACTTCCAGTGGTCTCCTGTTCGAAAAACATCCAAGAATAGTACGCCTTTGAAATATCTGTTCCAATTGCAAGTAGAAAGCAGCCTATAGTGTATCTCATCCATTTCACCCTTTCATCATTAGGGGAGTCTATTGTACATCCGCTGTTAACTGCTATGATGTTCCCGAGTTGTGCCTGTTCATGGAGAAGATTAATCGGTACACATCCATAATCCCATGAACCATCATATCCACCTGGCTGTGAGGAACTATCCCATCTCGCATGGATGAAACCTTCCCAGGTATGGATATGTGTTATTTGTTCACAGAACTGAGGAAATATCCATGCGTTTGGCATAATCATGTTACGGCTTGGAACAGAATTCAGTGCTGTCTTTACATTATGAATATGCGCTAGCATAAGAGTATTCCAATTGTCTAGAAGGATCTGATCCCAATCTGAGAATGTTAATGTTCTTCTAAGAATAGTATCACCGTAATCGCTGTGCATCACCTTGGGATCTACACCTCCCCGGTCTAGCCAATAATATGCATCATCTAGAAACACACCGTCCGCACTTGGCGTGTCCTGAAGGAATTCGAGACACATAGTATTCGCAAAATAATCCGTCCATGAGTTAACCATTACACTCGGATTCATGTAATACCCCTTATATGTGCCCTCATTTCTCCATATACGATGGTCAGAAGTTGTCCCATATATATCATGAATAAACCAGTTCTCGTGAGTATTAATCACTGGCCATTCTTCCATCCAATCAGCCACCCAAATAAGATCGGCATATCCAATAATTTTTATATTTGGGTTGTAGGTTTTGATTTCAGACCCGTAATTGGTTGCCGCATCGCGGTTACAATCCAATAAATCAAAATGCTGTGCAACATACTGCCGATTGGCTGGGTTCTTCATCGTAAGGCTATATGCTATCGACATCTTCTGCAGTCTTCCAGACAATAAAGGAGGAGTATAAGTAGTAATATCGATATATCCGATGATAAATCGTGATGTAAAGTACGTCTTTGCAGTATCTTTGAAGTATGTGATATTCTGTCCAACAGTATAGTGAAGGAATTGAAGTGGTTTAACTATAGGAATCACCCATAAATCAACTGCATCGATGGTGATATATCCTCCTTCACCAGATCGATGGGTATAGCTGCCGAATATGAACCCTTTCTGTGATTCATACACATTGAAAGCTGAGGGATCTGACCAATTACTTCCTGGTGTCACACTTACCTTAAAAAATAATAAAATTGTCGCAAAAACAATAACTTTCTTTCCCCAATTCTTTTCCATGTTTCTTTCAGCTACCCCGTAATAAAAAGGATAAAGTTGTCATCCAATCGTTATATTTAATAGTTATCAGAAAGATAAATATAGGGTGATTAAAAGGGAATACTTATAACAATGTTCAACAAATGGAGAAAAAAACAGTTTTTTTTGGTAGATTGTCGGAAAGAGTTGACTTTAGACTTCATATATCATATTTCTTTCTCGCTAACTAGAGTGGAGTGAGAAGATGAAATCGAAGGAAATAGTCGAATGGTTTTTACCACTGTGCTCTATATCTTCTTTACGCTAATGATGCATGACACACAAAAACAAAAGCGTGTGATGAAAGAAATAGAGACCCAGAATGCAAACTTGAGCTATAGCCAGCGACCACTTTTCAATTAATTTGTAGAGGAAGAATGGAATGCGCTAAGCGACTGAGAAAATTATAATAAAAAAAACTGCGGATGAACCATTGACAATAATAAAAAAACTATATAATTAAGTATTAGTAAGACGGGTAAAATAATAGCTATGACCTTTTTCTAATAAGAAAAACGTGTCACCGTTGGCTACTCCAATTTTATTCCCAGCTTCACTGAAGAGTTCCCATTGATCATTATCTGGAGGGGAAAAAAGGACATTATGAGTAAATTGACACAATGATAGATCTATGGTATAATTACCTTCATTGTTTTTTCTAACTTTAAAATTGTTTCTATCTACTTTATATTCGATTGCTTGAGTGTGATTAATATTAATGAGGTTATGTTGATAAATCCAATCAATGTAGTCTTGCCAAAGCGTAAGATTATTCTTTTGATTTGGATCATTTAATAACCCTGGATGGCATCGCATGAAGATAATTTCTCGATTTTTTATATAATCTCCATATAATTTTTGTGCTTCTGGTAGTGTTTTACATGTGCCCCAATCCCAACCAAAGCCTGGATCACATGAACTCCCTATGTATTCTACAGCAGGGATATTTCCATCTGGAAACCGACCGTTATTGTTTATATTGGAAAAACCCTCACCATAAATAGGCCAGTACGTTTCACTGAAACTTTTAAGAGCCAGAGTTATATTGTAATTTCCCCAGGAACTCCGTCCTAACCAGAAATGTGGTTTTACATGGTAATTATTGTATAAGTTCCAAAGCGCAAAATAAATTGTTTTATTTGCTTGACTTAAATTGACATTATTCAAATCTTCTGCTTGTGAATGATTCCAATCATGACAGGTCACAAATATATAACTTCTATTAAGGAACTCTATACTTTTATCAATATTTATTTGTGAAAATGCCGGGTATATAGGACCGAATTCTTTTACGACTGAATAATTACGAAACTCATTTCCAAAATATTCGAGAATCCATGGAGAAGCAAAAATGACTAGGATATTGACGTATCCCCCGTAACTATGAATTTGTTGAGAAAGACCATCAAATCCTTTATTAGGGGGGTAATTATCCTCTGGATAGTAATCATCAAATGACCAAGTGATTTTTTTTATAGTAAAATATTTGCTAATAGGACTTTCTGGTGCGTCTGCATTTATAATTTTTATGCCTTTTAGATCATTATTTGTTGTGTTAGTACATCCAGTTAATAATCCTGTAAGAATTATTATTGAAGTAACTAACACTATTACCAGTTTTTTCATATATTTTCTCTCCTGACAAAATAAATTTGATTATTTAAATCTTATTGAATTTGGTAATTTTTATCTTTTCATGTTATTACTTTCTCATTTCAAATAAACATGGTCCTATGATCTTAATGCATTTACATCTGAAAACTTCGAAAACGATGATATCGAAGATGTGTTTCTTAATTGTCGTTTTTAGCCATAGAAAATCGATTTATAAGATGGTGAAGATGATTTTCCGTAGATTTCGTATATATTTTTTTTAGGTGATAATAATCGTCTTGGAAATCGAATCAATTTGGCCGTTTTCATTTGTTATAGTAAGTCTCACGTTATAAGAACCTGGATTCCTATATATATGGCTTGCTTGATTTATTTGGTTAGATCCATAGATAATTCCGTTATTGCGTCCCATTGAATCGTAGGCGATTTTTCCGTTATCATTCATCATCCACCAACTCACAAGACCATCGGTAGTAATATTTCCATTGTAGTTCTTCTGTATTTCTGTTCCATTTAGGGTGCGGTTATAAATCCTCATGTCTTTAATAGAGCCATTGAAAGCTTCTGACCAAACTGGAGGAGCCATTGCTCCAATCCGTTTAGGAAACTTATTTCCCGCGGGAGTAATATTTTTACTTTGGGTTTCTTTTAGCCAACCATCTATATAGAATCCAACATTTGAACTGTTCCATGTAGCTGTCACATAATACCATGTGTATGGTTTAAAATCAGTTAAAAACGTATGCTGTTCTAGTTGAGTATTATTTGTAAGAACGAGTCGTAACATATTATTAATGATGATAAAACTTGGGTGTCTTTCTCCATAATCAGCGCTCGTTGTAAAAATTGTTCTCGTTCCAAGTAATTCTTTTGGGTAGATCCATGCTTCGATTGTTCCTTCAACTGGTTGCATATTTGAATCATTTCCGCAATCAATATAGTTATCGATTCCGTCAAAATCTAAACCGATAGTGTTTCCGTAACTAATGTTTCTATCTCCGAAGTCCCATTTCCATTCAATAATTCTGCCTTCTGGACTTGTGGTGTTGCTTGTGAAATAGATGAGGTCATTTAAATTAGGAATTTCTGGTGAGTAGGTGAAATTTGCTTTAGGTGGTGTATGATAATAAACATTTATCCATTGATGTATTTCTCTATATGCATTGCTAATTTTTTGTTTTGCTATATCGATATAATCTTTATCTCTGTTATATTGAGGTGTTTGCATTTTATTTAACAAAAAGGTCAGTGTGAATGTGCCGTTTCTATTTATAATAAAACTCTTGGAAGAATAATTTATATCCATATGATTTAGTGTGCAGTTAGTTTTATAAATAAACCACATATTTTGCATAGCATATTCGATTTTATTTGCTGACTCATTATAAACTTGAGTATAATTGATAAGCCATAATTCAACAGTATAATTAATAGTTTTATATTCATGGTTCATGATTTCTATGATTCTTGTAGTGTTAACTCCATTGGTCAGATTCTTTGAGAATTTTTCTGAATTTTTATCTAACCCTACAAGGTAGAATTCTGTGAATTTTTCTCCTGTTTTTGGCATCAATATAATATAGGAAGATAATATCACAGCTATTATTATTGAGATGATTATTACTATATTAAGCGTATAATTTAATTTATTTTGCGACTTTTGGAGAGGTAGATGAAGAGATATCCTGAATCGTTCATCCGGACTGATTTTCATCCAGCGATACACAGCAACAAACCCAATGCTTATAATAAAAATGCAAATAGAGAACAGGACAGATTCTAAGCGTATTCCCCATGGCGTATAATTTAACACGAAACAGAAAAGGGGAACAAGAGCTATCGAAAAACCAAAGCTTAACGAAATTCTTTCTATTATATTCATACCTTGATTGTTTTTCCGAGGAGGGAATAATGCATAAATTAGTATATACCCTGGTATGAAAAGAATGAAGGGAAAACCTAGTATAATCCTAATGAATCCCTCAATATTGAACAAGGATATCGGGACTAATATAATACTCCATAGCATACATAGAATTATATCGATTGGTAAACTCTTATATAGAATATTCATTTATTCATGGTAAATGTGATAGATATTTAATATTTTTTTCTAATAATTGGTATTAAGATTAAAAACTATAGACTGATGAAGACAACAGTTATTTTAGTATTAAAAATAATCAAATTCTCAACTAACTTTCATTCGATGAAAAAGAACTTTTATAAATAAAAACGATAGATTAAAAAAAAGTTTCTCTATATTATTTCTCTAATTTTTATTTTATAAATCTATAATTCTTTTTTAAAAACGAAGATTTTTATATGATTCTACTATTTTCAATATGCCTATATAATACTCCAAACTTTCCTTCCAATGTTATCAATATTATATAAGAATTCAAAAAATCAATGATTAAACTTGTGTAAATATGTCTACCGATATAGAAAAATCACTGGGAACCGTTGCAAAGGGGGCAGGTGTAATATTTCTTGGTTTGATATTTGGTAACTTGCTAGGTATAATAAATCAATCTTTGTTAGGAAGATTTTTAGGAGTCGATATATATGGGACATTTAATTTAGCTTTCTCTCTGGTGACTATTGCTTCAGATATTGCGGTATTTGGTTTATTAGGGGGTTTATCTCGTTTTATACCCTTTCATTTGAAAAAAAGAGAAAAGGATATTGTAAAAAGTTCCATCAATTTTAGTTTTAGATTTGTATTGTGTACAAGTATATTAATTGGGATTATCTTGTATGTTTTGTCTGGGTATTTATCAGTTAATATTTTCAAAGAAAATAATCTTGATATGATATTAAAATATTTACTAATTAGTATACCTCTCCTTTCTCTAGCAACTATCCTAGGAGCAATAATAAGAGGATTTAAGGCAGTAAAATACAAAGTAGTTGTCAATGATATCGGTATGAGTCTAAGTAAAGTAATTATTTTCATTTTATTCGTCGGGATTGGTTATACGTTATTCGGAGCTATTGCTGCGTATATCTTAGCATTAATTTTCGTAATATTTACTTCAATGATTATTTTTAGAAAAAAATTATTCCCTGATCATTCAATTTATAAAAATGTTCCAATCGCAAAAAATTTACTTGCTTTCTCATGGCCCCTCGCGCTTACCGGAATAACAAATCTTTTTGCCACTAAAACAGATGTCCTTTTTATAGGGTTTTATTTAACTTCTAAAGATATAGGTATTTATATGTCTGCTTTAGTAATTGGTTCATCTTTAATATTTGTAGGCACTGCTTATGAATATATTTTTTTACCTGTTGTCTCAGAGCTTTATGCAGAAAAAAAAATAAGTGACCTAAAGATTCTTTTCAAATCGGCATCAAAATGGATGTTTTTATCAATTTTAATAATATTATTATATATAATATTATTCCCAAAAGAAATTATCACTCTGCTATATGGAGCTGAATATTCAGAGGGTTTCTTAGCTCTGATTATTTTATCATTTGGTATTTCTATGAACGCATTTACAGGTTTGACTGGAAATATGTTGGTTGCAGGCGGTTATACAAAATTAAATCTAGTAACAACAGTTATTGGTGCAATTGTTAACTTATCCTTAGATATTTTATTAATCCCGATTCTTGGTATTATAGGTGCTGCTATCGCCACCAGTGTTTCTTATTCTGCTAGTAATATTTTTTCTTTACTATTTGTTTATAAAACTTCAAAAATACACCCCTATAACATGTCGTATCTAAAAATGATATTAGTGAGTATTGGAGTCCTGATCATTATCTATCTAATAAAGACTTATATTGCTAGCTTTTTGTATTGGCCAATAATGATTATATTACTTGGTTCTCTGATGTTATTTTTATTTATTGGGCTCTTACTTCTCACTCATGTTTTAGATGAAAATGATAAATTTATTTTAAGTATCATTGAAAAAAAATTAGGTATAAAACTTAATTTTATCCGGAAATATATTTAAATCGTTCAGAATTTTTACATGTATATACTGGTAATTTCAAAGATGTTATTTTAAAGGGATAATTTAATTGTATAAAATAGTTTAACTCCAATTAGAATGATTCTGCTGAGGGGGGCAATAATTTTTTTCTTTTGATACGAATATATTGTAAGAAGAAATAAAAAACCATTTTTATACTTGATTTTAATCTCAGATCCAGTTTTTCCATTCCAATATAAACCAGGTCCAATTCTTTTTATTCTGGAGGGATTTTCTCCTGGTAAATTTTTCAGAGTTTTCCGTATATTATCTAAATCTCTACCAGTTGTTGATGATAGATAACCAATTTCTGAGGCAATGTTTAAAGCTGTGGTTGTAACCGCCCCTCCAGGCCAACATAAAAATTTAACTTTTTTATCAAGTTTTGTTTCAATAATATTTTTTGATACTTGTAGCTCATAAAAAATTCGTTTTTCATATTCTTCTTCTGATTCATATCTTTCCTCTAGTTGATTTTTTTCCTTGTATTTTCCTACAATCTCAAATAATTCTTTTCTCCAATTTTCAGATCTGAAAAAATCATTGCCACCTTTTTGTGTTACATAATTTATCATGTATTCATTCAGATTTTTATCAGGAAAAAAACGTTTTATTCCAATGGCTCTACCAGATTCATACACAGGTTGTCCGTATCTTACAATTTTTTTATTATCCATTTGTAAAAAGGGTTTTTCGGTTGGATTTTCATTCCATGTCATCCAAATGTATGAATCGTCAGGATTTCGAAAATCAATAATATTATTATTAATTGGGTACCATGTATGGGACATAGTATGCGATTGTATGTCTACAAACCCTTCAGTCTCCATTTTCCGCAGCTCGTTCCAGGATAAATAACCACTAGTTTCTAACTCATCAAGTTTTACATCTTTTTTCCACACATCATCTAAATTTTTCCTAATGATATTTCTAGGATCAATAAATTCAGGATTGACATAAATTGTAGCTTGAAAACCATATTTTTTCAGTAAAGGATAAGCAAATACCCAATTGTCTAAATAGCTATCATCAAAAGTAAGGATAATCGAATTCTTTGGTAATCTTACGCCATTTTTCATGTAGTCATATAAGTGTTGTAAAGAGATAGTATGAAATTTTTTTTTTTGCATCCATCTTAATTGATTCTCAAAAATCGGATAAGGGCAAATCAAGTTATTCCATTGCCACATATTGTTTTGAATTCCAATACTATGATACATAATTACAGGTACACCTGGCTTATCCATTTCATACTCCTCGAGAACAAACAGAATAATTATAACATTAATAATTTTTCAATTTCTTTTTTCGGATCAATTTTTGGTTTCCAACCCAACAACTTCTTTGCTAATTTTCCTTGATTTATTAGGCAGTATCTCTATTAATCTAAAATTATTTTGGGAATTATATCTAACGAATGTAGTGACTTCCGCCCCTAGATATACGAATTTTTCTATTAAATGACTGCCTATAAAATCGCCGGCTCCGGTTACTAAAATTTTTTTATTTCTTAAAGTCATTAAATCATTACCTGAATATTTTCAAGTTTATTAATATCTTTGCTGAATTCATCTATTTTAATGAAGATGCATAAATTTGTATTAATTTTTTTAACCATTCATCATAGTTAAAATGTTTATTGTAATAATTCTCTGATTTCCTACTAAAATCTAGGCGTAAATTTTCGTTATCAATTAATAACATTAATTTATTTTTAAGAGCATCTTGATTATCAACCGGAAAGAGTAATCCATTATCACCATCGGTTATAATATTATTTATACCTTTGGTATCCGATCCGATTATCGCGAGACCGTTATACATTGCTTCAAAAAGGGAGATGGATTGCGCTTCAAAATGAGATGGAATAACATAGATATCAGACATCTTTAAATATTCTAACTTTTGTTTCTCATTTATATAACCTAAAAATTTTATATATTCTTTAAATCCCATCAAATCTACTCTTTCATCTAAAGATTTCTTTAAAGGTCCATTACCACAAATTATTAATTTAACTTTTTTATTTTCTACATATTCCAACCCCAAATTCATAAAAGCATTAATAAGATTATCAATTCCTTTAATTTTTTTAATTGCACCCAGATAAAGAATAATTATATTATTTTTTAAATTATATTTCTGTAATAACTCAATTTTGTTTTCCTGTGAATGTTTAAAAGGTATTAAATTCGGCATAACAATTATTTTTTTTTTGCTACGTTTTTCATATTCTGTTTTTATATTTTCAGAAACAGCAATAATAGTATCAGCACTTTGAAAAAAAAGTTGTTGTATTTTTTTTCTCGTCCAGGTATACATTCCTCCCCCATGAATAAAGATGACGTAAGGTATTTTATAATTTTTATAAGCAAGATATATAGGAAAAGCAAACTGTGAATTACTAGTATAGGGGACGTGGATAACATCAATTTGATGTTTCAATTTTTTAAGTGCTAAGAGAGTATGAAAAATCATAGTTGGAACAACAAATAGTAATGATCGTCTCGATAATTTTACGTTAGTAATATTTTCATTTTTCCAATCATATTCAAACCATGTAAAAACCCATATTTTATGTCCTTGAGCAGCAAGTTCCTGCATAAGGTGATAATTAAAAAACTCAACACCACCATCGCAATGTGGATATATAGCTGGGGAAATAATAGCAATGTTCACCTAATTAAACTCCTTTCAATATATAAATACTACCAAGATCATAGAATTTATCAATATTTTTTTTATCTTTATAAGATAAAATCTCATTAATTATATTGTACTGTTCTTCCGATTTTATTTTTAAATTTTCTCTTTGATTTAACAAGGGTATCTCATTTATCACGGCTAAGGTAGAAGAATTGTGAGTATAAACCATTTTATTAAGATCTAATCCCCCTATCCTCTGTGGAATTCCTTGTATATCGTAAACAGCTGCAACTATACTTGGATATCCATAATATAATTTAGGAAAATTAATTTTTTCTGCAATTAAATATTCTTTTTCTGTAACGACACTACCATCGGTAACCACTTTACCTGTATAGTAATCAGATTCAATATTATATAAATTAAAAATAATGAAAGAAATAAAAAAAACCATAAGTATTTTTTTTAACATTGGTTTTTTAATATTTATGAGTAATGCAATTAAAGGAAATATTCCAAATATCCATCCGTATGTTAATAGTCTATCTGGATTTATTGATGAATTCAGGACAAAGAGTGATAAAAAACCATAACCTAAACCAAAATAGAATAATATTGAAAAAGAGATATCAGTGATTTTTTCAATATTTTTTATAATAATTAGTTTCATTAATAAAATTAATGAAAACAGAATATGAAAGAAAAGAAAACCATAGAAAATTATTTTACCAGTTAAAGTGACTATGGGCAATCCTAATCCTATCACACTTGAATATGAGCCAGAGATTGATGGACTAATAACGTTTTCAATATTACCTAAAATGAACATTCGAGTCCAATCACCTCCTTTGAGATAAACCCAATAAGAGATTACTGATATTAAGACAATTAATGAAATTATCTTAATATCAAAGATATCTGAAAATTCTATCTTTTTTTTAATTAATAAACGGTAAATAAACGGGACTACAAAAGAGACAGTAAAATATACACACAAGAAAACTAATAGTATCAGACTAGCAAAGTGATGAGAAAATAAAAGAACCGGAATTAAAAGTATTACTAAACCAATATACCGAATGTCATTTTTTCTTTTATAAATAAAAAGAGTATAAACGAATAAAATCATAATAAAAAGACCAAAAGTTTCTCTGACAAAAAGCGCATCAAAATTCACGAATTGGGGAATAAAACTAAAAAAAAGACACGACAACAAAGCATATTTTTTTTCTTTGTACGCAATATATGATATCAGATAGATAGGTAAAACAATAATAGATGATATAAAAGAAGGAATGTATTTTGCTATCAGCAAGATATCTATTTTTGTGATTAAAGAGACTGCATCAGAAAAAAGATGAATCATTGGCCATCCGCTAACACCCGGCTCTATAGTGAAATGATTCGTATATAATATAGTTTTTAAAAGATTATAATCGATATAAGAATCACTTCCACGTAATCCTAAATATCCTATCTGATAAACCAGATGCAGGAAAAAATAAATAATAAAAATTTCAATAAGAACAAAAGTGTTATTTTTCAAGAAAAAAATCTGATATAAAATAGTACTAACCATTAAAAGGATTGATAACCAAAAAATTAATATAATATATTCATTCGGTAGGTGATAGAATAAATTAACGAAAAATAGTAATGCACTCCAAATAAAAATTATTATAGATAGTTTTTGTTTTTGAGTTTCCATTATGACATTATGTTTCGCTGAATTTGTTAAAGAAATATCATTCATCAATTGATTATCCAACCATATTTTCACTTCGATATTATTTACCAATTCAACTATTTTTCTACTTTTTAATGAATATGATTATCAATCAATTGAAATTGTTTTTATCAGAACTAGAAAATCTATGTACAGTAATTTTAGATATTTTTTAATGTATTATTGATCTATTTGTCTCGAGGATATATGAGAGATTGACGATTGTTTTTGTAGAAAATAGGCCAGATATGTTATTATTCAGATTAAATGACAGCCCCTCTGTAAAAAGGTGGCATTTTATATCGCACAAAATGTTTAAGAAAAATTTATCAATAAAATATATTAGAGTTGTTTATGTGTATGTAATACTTTCAGTTCTTTATAGTCGCACATTATTTCCTATCGCAACCGAAAAAAATCTTTATATCCTCAAATATATTAGATAAAGTTAAAAGGTAAAAAGAAAATGATATTTAAAAAAATATTTATTTTTATTAAAATTTTTGATATATTCGGTATTAATTCATTTTTTAGACAATTAAATAGGAAGAAATGTATTATTTTATGGTACCATGGAATATGTGAAGATAGTGATAATGATCTAGAAGATTATGATGAAAGGCACATTCAAAAATCAATATTTCGACAACAATTAAGATTTTTAAAACAAAAAGGGTATATATTTATGACAATGTCTGAGTTAATAGACACATATAAAAATAAAAGAAAATTGGGAAAAATAGTAGTTTTAACCTTTGATGACGGCTTTCGAAATATTATTACACATGCATATCCCATCATGAAAGAATTTAATGCAAAAGGATGTGTATATCTGGTATCTGGATTAGTTGGAAGCGGAAAATTATTATGGACAGATTATATTGAAACGATGATAAAGAACTCAAAAAAGGGAAAATTTGAATTTATTTTTAAAGGAGAAAAATTAGTCTATTTAATGAATGATAAAAAATCATACCAAAATACCATGCGAGATGTAAAAAATAAACTCAAAACACTTTCAAATAAAGAGAGACTTAATCATTTAAAACAGTTCAATAATATTAAAACAACAAATTTTCCAAAGAAATTTATGATTGCTGATTGGAAAGAAATACAAAGTCTAGATATGAAAATTCTCGAGGTAGGATCTCATACAAAGAACCATCCTAATCTCTCAACATTATCATCATCAGAAGAATTTGAGGAAGAACTTAAAAACTCCAAAGATGAAATTGAAAAAATGGTTGGCTATGATATAAACCATTTTTGTTATCCAGCAGGTAAATATAATGAAGATATTATTCGATATTTAAATGAATATGGATATAAATCTGCAGTCACTATAACACGTGATTTTAATAATAAAAACACTAATTTGTATCAATTAAAACGCATAGAAGCTTCAGAAAATTTTTTAGAATTTAAATTTTTAATAAGTGGAACTTGTATATTTCTTTCTAAGTGTAAATATATTTTTTTTCGAAAAAAAAATGTGAATTATTAAATCTTATTATTAAAACTTGATGTTAGACCAATAATACCTTCTTTTTAATTATAGCTGTTTGGGAGGTTATTTAATTAAGATAAAAATTCTACAGTTTCCTATCGTATGAAGAAAAGAAAGTAAAATATTTTTTAGAAAAAAATACTATATTTTAATTATTATCAAAAATTATTTATTTCATATCTAATTAATACTAGTGTCCGAACGAGAGAGTTATTTATCTCTTATTTTTTTAATTTGTTGTGGTAAGTTAAAATATTTATACATATTATAACCCATTCGAAAAGCAAACGAGAAAGGAAAGACATAAGAGTATATATTTTCGTAAGAACACCCGAAACTTTTTTTGTATTTATAAACCGTTTCATTAGGATCATTAGGAGTCTCCCCGAAACATACTGTATCAAAATTTATATCTGAAGCAAATCGTATACTTTGCCAACACAAATAAACATCTAATTTATATCGCGCTCCTAAATTTCTATCTATCGCTATATGTCTTAGATATACTGTTCTTGATGGTGGGTAAATAAAGAGTAACAATCCTCCATGGACTTTTTCATCTCTACACAATAATATTATTCGCATTTCAGTTAAAGAATATGTATCCCATAATCTCTCAAAATGAGAGAAATGATAAGGAATCCTATTTCTATATTCTAGATTCATTTTATAATACTTATAAAAAAATTTAAGATCATCAATTGAAGTAGCTTCTCTAATTGTAAATCCATCTTTTTCAAATTTTCTAATACTATTTCTTGTTTTCCATTTAAAATTTTCCTGCCAAATTTTTTCAGGAGGATTTTCTTTCAAATTAAGGACGAAATTTCCAGTTCCACGAAAGAAGGGATATGGAAGAGAACTATTTTTCTTTAGATAATCTTTTACCTCTTGATTTATTGTGGTAATCATGACAAAAGAATTTTTATCCTTTCTTGAAATCTCGATGATTTTCTTTATTATTTCTTCTAAATGATTAAAATCTTGTTTACCTATTAATAGATGTCGATAATCTGAAGGAGATATCGGTATTAATCCTCTAAATCCTTTTATGGTATTTTCACAAAAGGGACATATTGCAATCACTTTGTCATCAAAATAAATCAGATAATAATGTAATTTAGAGTTAAAAGAATTTTCAATAATATTTTTCCATTTTAAAGTATGAAAAAAACTACCGCCATCAGTTTTTTTGTTAAATTCCTCCCAATCATTTTCATTAGAATGATTTAATTCTTCAATGTTGTAAATAGTCATTTTTTCAAACCATTAATATTAAGTATTTGTTGGTATTAATATTATATTCATAACTTATATCGAAATATAGGGTTTTTAAGGTTTTCTTAATATGAAGATTATCTCTAAAAATCATAAATGAAGGCTTTATACATAAAGATGATATTACTTTATGCTAAAAGACTTTGAGAAAGAAATTGCAAATTTTTTTGGAACTGAGCACGCAATTGTAACAGGTTCAGGAAGAATTGCTTTACAGATTGCACTGCAATCTTTTGAACTTTCAGAGGGAAATGTTATCGTCCCAAACCTTATCTGTTCTATGGTACCTCAAACTATAATTTCTACAGGATTGACTCCCCTCCTTGTTGATCTAAATAAAGATTTATCATTAAATGTAGATGTTTTAGAAAATGAAGTCAATCAGAATACAAAGGTGCTTCTTGTCAATTATCTTTATGGTTGTCCTACTGATGATATCAAAAAATTGATGATTTATTTAAAAGATAAAAATATGTTAATTATCGAAGATGTGGCTCAAGCATTTGGATTAAAAATAAAGGGAAAATATGCGGGAACTTTTGGTGATTTTGGAATTCTAAGTTTTCCAAAACTTTTCTTCCCATTTTTTAGGGGTGGAGCTATAATAACTAACGATGAAAAACTTGCTAGAAGAGCATATTCTATTCGAAAAAAAACTCAGACAAAACCAAATTTATTCTACATTATGGCGGAATATATTTATTATAGATCAATGAAACACCTTCCAAAAGTACTAAAAAAAAGATTAACCTCAATAAATACTACTCCTCGAGATTCTACTAAATTATATGAACGCAAAGAGACTTCATCCCCTTATCATCTCCAAAATTTAACTAATTTTGAAACTATGATTGGAATTCAAACACTTCATAACCTTAAACGGTTAATAGTAAGTAGACAAAAAATTATTGAAAAAATATATTCAATAATATTAAATAGTAATAATTTACATCTTAAACCTCTCTTCCCCTATAGAGATGATTATCTCTATTTTAGAATACCTGTATTTGTCAAGAATGCTAGTATTCAGAAATGGAGAAACTCTTTTTATAAACAAGGTGAAATTATCAATATGATTTATCGCCCTCTTTCAAATAATACCCTACTTCGTCATAAATGTGTATTATTGAAAGATTATTCTAATTCTGAATATTTATCCGCCAATCTTCTACCATTACCTGTCACCCCTAACGTAATAAAAATTTTAAAAAAATTAGACACTACATAAATGACCGTTCTTCATCATAAACAAGGGGACTTCACAGATTCGGGTTTGGATATTTTTACAGAGGTTATTTTAGTAGTCGTAGATTTCTAACATATGTCAACACAATATTATTTCTTTATTGACGGCACTTTATTTAAAATTTCCAGATCCCAGAAAATTCCATATAGGATGTCGCTTGAATAGGTCATAGGAAAATGCTCTCATTATCAAATGTAATGCTTGGGAGACGCTTATTGTCGGAGTGAATTACACGACAGTTTAAATATAGTCAGGCCTCATACTCAGTTCGATGATTACGATGTTATATCGTTGAACGATTTCACATAAAATATTTTTACAAAGTTTTTTTCTTCTTTTTCCCAAACATATTGTAACTTTTCTTGGAGCATTATTTAAGATGGAGGAGATTCTGACCTATCCTATGGTAATCGTTAAATAAACTCATAATTTTGCCACTGGACAGATATTTCATACTCCTACCGAAGCGGGCACATCCGTCATTAATTAAAACCAATAAGTCTTGAAAGAAAATGAAACGTATATCCAACAAACTAAAGTATGGCGTCTTCTTGCTGGTAGTGTGTTAAAAAGGGTGAGATTTTAGATATTACAAATCTATGCTTGCCAGATCCTGTTAAAGGAATCGTATCCATCAATTGAATAACAATAGTCATATCTTCACCACATTTTCCATGAATAACTTTCAATAATTTTTTCTTTTCATTTTCAGTAAAAGAATCATCAACTACTAATTTAATAATTATTTCTCTATTATTTTCTTGTAAAACTTGAAATTGTTCTATTCCATTTACATATGTTCTGAAAAGAATAGTCCAAAAAGTCCCAGTAAAATATTTTCCATTTGTTCCGACAATTACATCAAATGTTCGCCCCTCCACCTTTTCTAAAAGAGGTAGTCCTCTCCCACACTCACATCCTTTATCAGAAAAGATACCAATATCCCCAATATCATATCGAATAAATGGAAAACAGTAATTATCCAAATCGGTAATAATAATTTTCCCAAGTTTACCAGGTTTGCAAGGATTTCCTTCTTCATCGAGTATCTCAACAAAAATATTTTCAGAACTAATATGCAAGCCTTGATGAGCCATACATTCTTGTGCTATTGTCCCAAACTCTCTACTGCCATATAATTCGAAAACCCTACATTGAAAAACTTTTTCAATTTTTTCTCTTTGAAATTGAAATAGAGTTTCTGCAGAGCTTACAACACCATTAATCTCGGGTATTTTTATTTTTTTTTCCTCTAAATAATTTGCAAACAAATATAATGCAGAAGCATAACCAAGTATAATTTTAGGATTAAATGAAATTATTTTTTTTGCATAATTGTTCATCATTGCTGGATTTAAATTATAAGAGGATAAAAACAATGTAGGAAAGATAAAGTTCGTTATTTGATTTTTTACTCTTGTTATGATAGTATTATTCATCTGAGAACCCCAAAGAAATGCCTGTTTATCATATCGATCAAATTCTAACCATTCTATACATCTCAAGGATGCTGCTTCATTTAAATAATCACTCCTCGTAAATCGTTTTTTCTCTTTGTAAAATACTAACTTTTTTCCAGTAGACCCGCTTGTCATATCAACAGTTAATTCTGACGGTTTATATAATTTTGATAACAGTGTTTCTCTATTTTTATCTATTATTTGTCTGTTTAATAATGGAATTTTTCGAAAATCATCTATAGAAATGTCGTTTTCAACATTAATTGCATTATTGTCAAAAAGAATTCTATAGAAAGGTACATTCTTATAAGCATGTCGTAAAATATTTTCCAATCTCGACCATTGAAATTTCTTTAATTCCTCTCCAGAGAGCCATTGGGTTTTTCTTAATTCATCTAAACATTCGGTAGTTTTATAATTCCTTACTCGTTCATATATTGAATATATAAATCTTCGTGGGAAAATAGATACCATAAACTAACAACTATTTCTGATATTCTTTATTTTTAATAAGTTGAATCTCATTAAATAACTTTTCATATCCATCTAATATTCTGTCTAAATTGTGTTCTTTTTCTACATATTTTCTACTTTGTGCTCCCATTTTATTTCTCAAGTGGTCATTTTTAAGAAGTATATCAATGTTTTCAAATAAATCATCTAAATTCTCTACGTGTATCCCTAATCCATGTTTACATATTATTTCATCTGGATCAAAACCAAATGAAATCACAGGGATAGAATTTCCCCATGCTTCAAGAAATGTGTTTGGAAAACCTTCAAATGCTGAAGTATGTACAAGGAGCGAAGACATTCGATAAAATTCATCTATTTTATTGTGTTCTACAAAACCGATGAATTCTAAATTTTTTATTTTATCGGCTGCCTCTTTTATTCTATTGAAATATTCGAGTTCTATACCGGCAACAATCATCCAAAAATTATAATTGGGAAAAATTTTGGCTAATTTTAAAAAAATTTCTACTCGTTTTCCTTTAGTTAATCTCCCAACCCAAAGAATTTTTAAATTTGAAGATTTACGTTGTTTAAGTATTTTTTCAGATTGGAGATATAAATTTTTAATAATTCGGCCGTCTCTACCAATTTTTTGCTTCAGTAAATTTTTCTGATGATTTGTTTGACATACAATTATTGATGAATTCTTTACTCCATATCTATAAAAAATATTTTTCAGATTATAAGGAGTCGAGATATCCAAATTACTAGTAACATTCTTGTCGGATGAGGCGATAAATAAAAATTTTTTGTTTTTTAACAACGCATAAAAAGCAATTATACCTGTTAATGGTGAGTAACCCTTTTTAATATAAATATCTGCATTTATTTTATTTAAAACTTTCATTAATTTATATAGATTTTGAGGAAGTAAAAATGTATAGCCACGTTTTTTATTATAAAAAGCATGATGTATTTTGACATCATCAATTAATTCACTTGAAAGATTAGATTTTTCAAATGTAACAAAGAAAACATTATATTGTCTTTTAGCTAGATTCTTAGCAAGTAAACTCATCTGTAATTCAGAGCCACCTACAATTTCACCGCTTCCAGTAAATATTGAATAACCAAATTCAGATAAAATACAAATTTTCAGTTTACTTGACATTATCAGTCCACTTTAAGTTTTTGTTTGAGAGATATTTACCTCTTTAATGACGTTTGTAAATTAAAGTAAATATATAACGATATCGAAATCCTACTAAATACTAAATCAATGGCCATATTTAGTATGCAGCATACGCCTCCCTATAAACATCCAAAATCCTATTGACAATATTATCCATAGTAAACAACTCTGAATATTGTCCAATTTTTTGATAATCCCATTTCTTGTCTAAAGCAAATAATAGTTTTTCTGATAATTCTTTGAAATCACTAGGATTAACAAGTAATCCATAATCATCAGAAGAAATGATCTCTGGAATACCACCAACTCTAGTGGCTATAACAGGTTTACCACACCCTAATGCCTCAAACATAACTGTTGGATTTCCTTCGTTTAGGCTTGGTATAACAAAAATATCACAAGCGTTCATCCAAAGGGGAATTTCATCATGGGGTTTCCCACCAAGTAATTTTATATGGTTCTCTAAACCAAGTTTTTTAATTTGTTTAAAGAGTTTATTTTTTAATGGTCCAACTCCGATGATAAAACATATGATGTCTTTTTTGTATTGTATTAGTTCATATACTGCTTTAAGAAGAAAATCATAACCTTTTACCTCTAATAAATTTCCTACACTTAAAATTATTTTTTTATTGAATTGTATTTGAAGATTTCTTTGGCATTCATCGGAATTTTTTTGGTTGAAAAGATTCCGTCTAAATCCATTTGGTATGATATGCACTGGAACATTACAATTTAACTTTTGTATATAACTTAAATTTTTTTGGCTAACAGTTATGATCTGATTTGCACCATTTAAAACGTATTTAATCTTATTTTTCCATTCATCATCCTTAAAAGGCCACAGATATATATCAAAACCATGAGTTGTGACGACAAATGGTTTTCCATATTTTTCTTTGAGTTTTGCCCCTACATATCCAGAACTCCAGGTAAAATGTGAATGAATTAAGTCGAATTTAATTTTATTTTTATTGATTATATTTTCAACAATTTTGAAATGTTTATGGCCGAGTTGTTTATAATGATAATCAGTTGGAGCATATAAAAGAGATGTGGGAATGACGATGACATTTTCTGGTTTATCATCTAGACATATCATTGTTTTTTTTCTAAATCTCTTTAAATAATTTATTGGAAGAAAATTTGATATTTCTGCTATGGGATTCAAAGCTACTAAGACATAGATTTTATGAAAAAAATGTGATAATAAATCAACCTGATCTTTTACAAAAAAATTATACACTGGAGAAATAATAAGTAGATTTTTGTCTTGAAACATATTATCCAAGTATTCGCACCTTCTCATTAAATTTCTAGGTACTAGATTCAATCACGTTAGATTATCTAGCACACGTATGACATCTTTTATTTAAACTTGTATTGCATATCTGGTTTTTCTTTTATTTCTTTGAAGCTTTGAGGATAATTTTCTATAAACCAAACCATAAATTGAATCATATTGACTTTGTTTTTAAGGAATACGTCTTTCTTTTTTTTCCATTCGTCTTTTAGATTTGTCTGTTGAATTAATTCAACTGCTTTATCTATTGCCTCTTTCGTATTTTCATATTTGAAAATTAAGGAATTCTTTTCACCAAGTTCTATAAAGTTCCCAATCTGATTTACTTTAGGGTGAGCAACGATGCTGGGAGTTCCTAAAACAGCTGATTCAGTTATAATAGTATTAGAATCAGCAACAACCATCTGAGCATAATACAAAACATCATGGATTCTATGCTTTGGTATTTTAAGAGAATATTTAGCCATATCAGGTGGGAGCATACCTTCAAAAGAAATGAAAATTTTAGCATGCTTCTCTAATTTAGTTACTAATTCTTTTTTTTCTTTGTAAGAAAAACCTTTGGTACCAGTGTCATGGACTGCATCAAATGCATTAAAGCGAAGTAGAACAAATTTTTCTTTTGGTGAGATATTCATAAGATTTAAAATATTCTTATCCGGGCTAAAATAATCAGGATGTAAATAAGCGATTTCTTTGAAACTGTCAACTCTTATTTGTTTTTCACCTAAATCTCTTTTAAAACATTTCGGTGTAATTATCGCATTTACAAATGGTATTATGATAACAAATTGAATCGGAGCAAAGTCGTTATCATTAAATACGATAGATGGTTTTTTTAATAATTGGGCAGTAAAAACTGCATCAACGGAATGCCCGATAACCAAATCCGGTTTAAATCTCCTTAAATATTTATATGAAACTAAAACATCATGAGGAAATGATAGCAAAATTTTTGTATATTTTGATTTCGGTGATTTGGTGTACAAGATGTAATTTATACCTTTTCCATTTAATACATCAATTGTCTCCCTATAACTTCTTGCTAGTATAATAGTTTCATGACCTTTTTCTTTCAATATCTTCGTAATAGGGATAAATAGATGAGCTTGAGCGGGCGTGTTAACAAAAAACGCAATTTTCATATTCTTCTCTGATGCAATACTTTAAATTTTTTATTAAATTATCTATTTTTAAAGATATCTGCCAATTCCGATAAATGTTTCTCTGATGAGGCGCCTACAACACAAAATTTTATATCACCTAATGTCGTCAGATAGTCATGGACTATATTCACAGAAAAAGCACCGCCCCCCAAAATATTCATCGCAATAATTTCTCCCCTGTACTTTTTGATCGCTACCTCTACAGCTGCTTTTGATGGATTCATATCATAACCGCCAGGATTTATCGGTGTCATCACTAATTGAGGTTTCATATGCCATTTTTCAAAATTCCTTTGAAAAAGTTCAAAATTTAAAGTGATAAAACCTGGGTTCAACCCCATGTCATACTGTACATGATCAATATAGGTTTTCATACAATCGGATATTCCTAGAGATAAGAGCACATCAGTAAATACATTATGCAAAAGCACTGCCTTTATGTTCAAATCCATAAAAGGTTTTATTTCAAGCTCGAGAAAAGATACTGCTAAAGAAAAAAAATCCTTCTTCACAAGATTAACAATGTTTTTTACTGCGATAATCGATGTATTCTTTAGACCACTTCTATGAATTATGTCTTGAATCAAACTCAATAATCCATTTTCATTCATTTTTTGAATATAGTTTTGAACATAGGGAAATTGTAAATATAACTCCATATCGAAAGTTCTGTTGCGCTCATAGTATTTCAAAAATTCTAACATACGCGGAAGGGTTTCAATAATCATACCCCGATATCCAAGCTCTGCTGCCTTTTCCACCACGTTATAAATATTTTTCACATCTGAAAAATATTTTTCCCGTTCTCTACTTCTTTCATCAGATATATGACTAATACCAATAAATTGATTATGACCTAAAATTAATTCCATCATTTACACCTTGTAGTTAACGCTCTCAATTTGATTGTTATCCATTGATGAATAGATTTTATCAATAGCAGAGTGAACTTTAGCAGCCTCTCTGAAATCACACAAAGATCGTCTATTATCAATAACACAATTTAATAAATGCAAATCCTCAGAGGTATATTCAGAACCCCCAACATTAATCGGAATATTTTTAACTAAGTTTTGTTTATAAAAAATGTTCGATCCTTTTTTATAATTAGTAGTTTCTTTTTCAGAATATATATCAATATATTTTTCTGTTACTGTTACTATTCCGTCCTCTAATTGGAATTTAATCATCAATTCAGGGAGACGATAATTTCGTACCGACCAAGAAAGTTGAAGTAGACCAAAAATCTCATTTTTAAATTTCAAGTTAACAGAAACATAATCCTCAACATCTTTGTTAAACACTGGTTTTCCAAAAGCATGAACCGTATCGATATCCCCAAATAAATAATGAAATAAATCTATTGCATGAGAACCGAGATCCATTAAAACACCTCCTCCACTCATCTCCTGATTATATTGCCATCCTTTCTGCTGTTTAAACACTTGGCTAACAAATAATTGCGAATAAAAATAATGAACCTTGCCAAGATCTGTGTTTTCAATTATTTTTTTTGCTAAAGTATAAGTTTCCATGAATCTTCTACAGTATCCCACTAATGATTTGCATTCAAATCTCTTACTTAACAATATTTGGCATTCCTCCGTATTCATTGCCAAAGGTTTTTCCACAAAAATATGTAAATTGTGTTCCATAGCACACTCAACCATCATTTTATGAAGAAAAACAGGAGTAGTAATAACAACAACATCCAAATTTTCTTTATCTACCATTTCTCTAAAATCGCGATAGATGTTTACAGAAGAAATAAAATTTTTTAAGATATTTGATACTAGCAATTTTTTTTCACAAATTGCGGTGAGCATACTGTTATCAAGGCTATTAAAAATGCAGGCATGGAGCAGACCCATTTTCCCGGCCCCAATTACACCAACCTTTAATTTTTCCATTTTACCGCATCAACATATTATTAACATTATAAAAAAACTTCGTATTGATTACAATTGGTTGATTAATACTTTGTATTTTAGTTTACCAAATAAAAACCGTGCCAAACAAGATATCTTTTATTTTACTCATCTAAGTATGCTCAAGAGAATATTCACCACCGACTCCTTAGATTACACTAGATCGTTAAATTTTAAAAATCACCCTATTCAATAAAGAGCTTATTCTATAATAAGAACAATAATTTAAATTCTTATGATTCATTATGTTATCTGAGACTTGGAGGAATCCAATACATTGCCAAACCTTAGAAAATGGTTAAGGCTGAACACTAAGAAAAAATCACTCAAAACATTATTCAATAAAAATTCTTGAAATCAGAGTAGTTATCTTCTCTTATCAAAAATTGGAGCGAAAAAATATTGAAAGTGAATATGGAAAAAAATCAGATGACTATCATTCCATGTCCGTCATGTACGACACAATTATCCTATAAAAAAAGCCATGATAATGACATTCTACTTAGCTGCCCAGTCTGCGGACAAGTTGTACTGTTTAAAGGTAAAAAGTCCCTAATAAATCAACCAAGCGAAAAATCATTATTCAAAAAAATCTTATTAGATAAAAGAATTTTGGGGTTAATATTAATTATAGTTGGTCTTATTTTTTTTAATTTTTCCAACCCTATGATTATAAGAATAGGAATTACAATCATTGTAATAGGAATTTTAATAACCTTATTAAAAACAAAAGAGAGTAGCACGATTATTAGTTGGGATAAACATATTTTTTTATTATTAATTGGATGGATACTAATAATGTTCGTTCTAACTAGTAATTCAGATGTAACTCTCTTTATCATCCTGATAATTATAGGGATACTCGTAATAAGAGAACTTGCAACACAATTTATCACCATCGATTTTAAAAAAAGGTTAAATATCATTATTATCATTTTTCTAATAATCTATATCCTAATAATTATCCATATAATGAAAATTATATAATTTATTTAATGAAAAAATCTCTTAAAAATCCAGTTAACGAGAATTCCATTTGAAATTATAATATTAAAAAATTCTATACAATCCTTCGAATTACGATATCCATAGAAATTGAATCTGCCAAATTTCATATAGGAATTATCAAGACTATCTACTGGCAAATAGTTTTTTTTAAACTCCCCAGAAAATCCTAGTTTTAAACCAATTTTTTTTGTTTCTTCGATGATTTCCTTCGAGTAAACACCATCAGGATATGAAATCGCTAAGGGAGTAATACCTGTAAAATCATAAATATCTCTTTGAGAATAGAGAATAAGGGAATTACGCTCCTTAGATGAATATGACGATAAGATATTGTGATTACAGGTATGATTTCCTAAAAAAATAAGTCGGTCCTCAGAAAATTCCTTTAGTTCAGAAGGGCTAAAAGGTCTATCAATATCGCTTACGGGTTCTAATGCTTCATATCCAAATAAATCTATAAGATATTCTTCACATTTCTCACTTGTTTTTATTTTCATTTGGTCTTTCATTTTTACAATTTGTTTTATTGACAGATTATTTTTTATTCCTTCTCTGTAAAGAACATCCCACCAGAAGGGTTTGTTATATTTTACATGTTTTGTCGAAATAAAAAAACAAGCAGGAATTTTATATTTTCTTAAAATCGATAAAACGTGTTTATTATTATAGTATCCGTCATCAAAGGTTAAAAGAATATAATTTTTCGTATTATCTAAGCCTTTTAAAATATCATTTGGAGATATGAATGTATAGTCTTTATCTATAGAATATTCTAAAAATTTGGAAAAATTTTCGATAGAAATAAATAATTTTGGATCTACAAAATTTAAAGATCTTTCTGTTTCATTTAAAAATATTCCATGAAAAGTTAATACTAGTATAGATTTTTTATATTGTAATCTAGGATCGATGATTTGAGTAAATATAGAATCAGTTATTTGAACAATTTTCATCAATTTTTTTTTCATACAAATACATTATTGATAACTTTTTTTAGATTTTATATCCCCTTAACAATACTCTTATATATTAAATATATTCTCCCGAAATGTAAGATGAAATAGGGGGGATATTACCTAAATATTATATTGCGATTGCGACTGGTAGTTGGTTATCGATGTCTTCTGAAATTTTTTTAGGGTTATCGCACTTAAATTGTTAAAATCAGTTTAAATATAAAATTTGAAAAAGATTTGCAAACCCCACTACTTTTTAAGTATTTGAATAATATCCTAGAAGTAAATGATTCATTTCAAGTTGGTAAGTTATTGCACATACCAAATTCAGGTTGGATTATTCAATGTTGGTATTAGATAAAAAAATTATTATATTCAACATTAAGGAAGTATATTTTTCAGGAAAACCTTTCGATATCAGAGGATGCGATAGCGTGAGATTCTATTATTGTAAGGACGAAGTTAATTTGAAAGGATTTGCTTGCCAAAGAAAACTTACCTCAATAATTGATTTAACTCAAAATTTAGAAAAAATATGGTTAGATATCGATGGAAACTCATCTCGTAAACGCATAAAAATAGCGAAAGAAAAAGGAATTGAAGTAAAAATTAATGAGGATTATAATCAATTTCACACTATTTTAAAATCATTTATGCGTCAAAAAAGATTTGGATCATTCTTGCTAATGGGGGAATTAGATCTCCTAACGATGAAAAAATATGGAACTTGTCTTACTGCAAGATATAAAGATGAGGTTTTAGGAGGACAATTATATCTTGAAGACGAGGAAAATATTCTTTTCAGATATGGTGCCTCTAAAAGGTTAGAATTAGATAAAAAAGATATAAATAAATCAAAATTAATCAGTGACGCAAATCGTTTACTGCACTGGGAGGCAATACAATATGCAAAAAACAAAGGTATTAAAATATATAATTGGGGTGGATTATGGCCTAAAGAAGATGTGGAAAAAGATCCACAAAAAATGGGAGTAAATTTGTTTAAATTAAGTTTTGGTGGCGAAGTAGTAACTCGTTTTGAATATCATAAGATTTATTCTAAGATTTATAATATTGTATATCGTTCATTTTCTTTATATTAAGGATGGTATATTTGATATGTTTTGGTTATATATATTAAATTATTAGATTTTAATGAAGGAGACATTATATCGAGGGTATTTTACTTAACAAAAATTATATTTTTACATATCTTAATTTAATTAAAAGATAAGTATTCTTAAATAAGTTTAATAACCTTTAGTTTATAACTTTATTTTAGTAAATCACAGTAATAGGAAAACATGAGTGATTCCTTTTATGATAAATAAAAATTATACAATTGAAACCATTAAAACATTAGAAGAAATTAAAGAAATAAAAGAGGATTGGCAAAAGTTATTTTATCTGAAAAAGGACATTCCTATTTTATTCTCGTTTGAGGTATTCAAAATTTATTACGAGACAATTATTAAAAATTTTCATAATGTTAAAATAGAGATCATTGTAATAAAAAATAAAGATAAAAAAATCATAGCGATATTACCATTTACATTTGAAACAAAAAGATATTTTAATATTTTATCATGGCGAGAATTGTCAGTGAAGGACGAATTTTTGATTAGATTCTACAATTTTCTTATTGATCCTGAAGAAAAACCAGAGATAATTTTTCAAGAATTTTTAGCACATATAAAAGAAAATAAGCGGAAATGGGATATTATTAAGATTTATTCTCTCGCTGAAGATGAAAAATTAATTAAGATTTTTACATCAATTATTGGCAAGTATTACAAAATAATAGAAAACGTAACAAATACATTAGTTATAGATTGCCAGAGAGAATTTGAAGAGTATGTAAAAAATGATTTGGATGGAAAAGATCTTAGAGAACTGAAAAGAAAATGTCGACGATTAGATGAGAAAGGCACAATAACACTTTTAGAAATGAGCGAATCGCAGGAAATTGAAAAGGGATTACCCTATTTCTATGAAATTGAAGATAGCGGGTGGAAGGGAACTGGTGGAACTTCACTAAAACGTTCTTACTATGGTGAGTTCTATCAAAAGATAGCGTCTCATCTTACTAAGGAGGACAAGTTTCGGTTATATTTTTTGCAAATAAATAATGAATACATCGCAGGAATTTATGCGATCATTGACCGTGATATTTTGTATCTGATCAAAATAGGCTATTCTGATGCGTTTTCTAAATATTCTCCATCAAAGGTATTATTTTATCGCGTCTTTGAAAAATTATTTTCAGAGAAAAAAATTAAAAAAATTGATTTTCATGCTCCCTATCAACCTTTCGAAAAAATTTTTGGAACGCAAACAAAGAAAACATATAATATCACTATTTGTAATAGGAAAGTTCTACCTACAATATATTATATTTATTTAAGAATTCTAAAAAAGTTCGGATATCCCTTTGCAGAAGATTCCAGAAGGTGGAAAATATTTACTACAATAACCAAACGTTTTTATACGAGATATAATAAATAGTGATTTCATCCTGCAGGAAATAACGTACCAATCTCGATATATAGAGTAATACATCTAATGTGATCTTATGTGTCAAATCAACACCATAAATGAAATGGGGTTAGATGATCCTTCCCTTAAAATTAAAAAACATTTTGGGATTACAGTACGAATGAGTGGAATATTTCTCTTTATTCGGGAAATAAGAAAATTCAAAACAAAGAAAATGATTTCACAAAAGGAAGATGCAAAAGATACACCTTCTCCTCCTGCGATAGATCTGAAACCGGAGAACCTTGTCAGGGTTCGTTCTAGAGAACAAATCCTTCAGACTCTAGATGAAAATCATAAGTTAGATGGGTGCCTTTTTATGGAGGAAATGTGGCAATATTGTGGAAGTCAACATAAGGTATTGAAGAGAGTGAATTATTTCTTTGATGAACGTGGAGCAAAACTGTACAAAGCTTGTAATATTGTTCTCCTTGAAGGGATTCATTGCTCAGGAAAACAGGGAACTTTTTTGCCCCAATGTGATAGAAATTGTTACGTGTTTTGGAAAGAAAAATGGTTAGAAAAAATCGAATGATTCCATGTTACTAAAATTTTAATTATCCTATGTATATGACACATGCTATTTCTTAAATGCTATTCATACTGTAATAAAATTATGTAAACACAAAGGTTAAATTTTTTGAAATGCCATCCTTTAATAATATAAATGAGATAAGATTTTTTCTTAATTATAACAATCCTTAATTGAATAAAAGATGTTATTTAAATTTTAGAAAAAAGAATAAAAAAAATTAAATATTTATTGAATGTAAAGATTTAATAAGGAGCGAAAAATCCTTCATTGTCAAAGTTTAAAAGAGGGTTTGATGAAAAATAACAATCTTCAACGAGGACTTGAAGCTATTAAATTTGTAAAATCCTTTAAAGACCTAAAAATTTTTTACCAGAAACTAGCGTACTCCCGAGTAAGTGGAACTCGCAATAAACATTTCAACGTTCCGCCTAGTCTTCAAATAGAACCAACAAATTATTGTAATTCTGACTGCATATGTTGTTGTTCGTCAAGAAGTACTAGAAAAAAAGGATATATGGATTTACATTTATTCAAAAAAATCATCGATGACGCAGCACAAATAAGAATAAAAAAAATACATTTATACCTTCATGGTGAGCCCTTATTACACCCTCAAATAGTTGAAATGATTAGTTATATTAAATCAAAAAATTTAGGTATCCACATATCAACCAATGGTATGTCACTGAATAAAGAAAAAATTGAAAATATTCTTCGTACAGGAATAAACAGTGCAGATCTTCTTACTTTCTCAATATACGGATACTCAAAAGATATTCATGAAAAGATCATGAGAGGAGTCAAGCATGATGTTGTATTAAAAAACATTTTTGATTTTATAGAACTAAGAAATAAGTTACATATAAATGGTCCTGCTATTGAGACAGCTCTTTTTATTATACCTGAAAATTATAACGAACGAGACCCATTTACAAAATACTGGCAAGGTAAAGTAGATCATATAACAGTTTATGAAAATATATCAGAATATTTTTCTAATTTCGGTAAAATGGTACCTCTAAATATCCACCGAGACCACACCTGTCTGCACCTCTGGGAACGAATGTGTATCTATTGGAATGGAGATGTCACTATATGTTGTGCAGATATTAACGGAGAGTATATTGTTGGGAACTTAGAAAACCAATCAATAAAGGAGATCTGGAATAGTAAACAGTTATTGTCAATAAAAAAATTACATAATGAAAAACAATTCCAAAAACATCCTCTCTGTTCTATATGCGATATGTAATTAATGAAATAGGGGGTTCCACCCCAATAGCCTCTTTCTACCTTTGTTCCTTGGGAAGCTCTTTTGCAGTTACCATTTCTCACTCGGAAGGAAACATCTAACAATTTAGAGGGGGACGAAGACTATTAGCTAGATAATATACTCTTTTTTTATTTTTTAATCAATTCAGCAAGATAAAAAAAGCATTCAGATAACAATTGTAAAACATCATTTAAATAGATATAAAAAAACATCTATTGATGAAACCCATTTTGACGATAACGAGAAACGAAAAGAAACCAAGTATCAATTCAAAAACACAAGGAGGAAATACCAATTATCGGATTTTATTAATTTATCCACCATCGCACACTCAACAACACAACAGCTGCCCGATGGGAATTCAAATGATTGCCGCTGTTTTAGAAAACGCTGGTTACCAAGTATCTCTATTAGACGCTAATGCAGCAAAAAAAAGATATAATCTTGAGGAAATTGTTCAAATTGTACATCAATTAAAACCAGATATTATAGGAATGACCCTTCTTACATCGATAGTAAAAGAAGCATATACTCTTTTATCGCATTTAAAGTCCACCAATGCAAAATTCATTGCTGGTGGACCACATGCAACTATCATGCCTGAAGAAGTAATTCATCATGGTTTTGATGCGGTAGTTCTCGGTGAGGGTGAAGCTATAATCGAAGAAGCAGTTAAGGCATTATTAGGACAAATACCAAAAGACACAGTATCAGGCTGGGTGTATAAAGATGATAAGGGCGTCCCAATACATACAAAGGAGAGACCCTTTATAACTAATCTAGACGACCTTCCTCTGCCAGCAAGACATTTAGTAAATCCTCATAACTATGGATCAAGGAAAAATCAAAATCTCCATCGTAATATTTTTAGTTCAAGAGGATGCCCCGCCAAGTGTGCATTTTGTTCCGGGGGATTATTTGGAAGAAAGTTTCGGTTCAGATCTGCTCAGAATATTCTTGATGAAATAATTTACGTTTACAAAACCTATCATTCTAAACATTTTTGCTTCGTGGATGATGCAATGATGGTGGATAAAAATCGTATAAAACAACTCTGTGAAAAACTGATAGAATATGACTTACCTATTTCTTGGAGTGTCATGACACGAATCGATACAATCAACGAAGAACTTCTCACACTATTAGCAAGAGCGAAGTGCATTCAAATTGATCTTGGTGTGGAAAGTGGAGACCCCCAGACTTTAAGAAAAATCCATAAACCACACACAGTGGAAATGGTACAAAAAATCATTCCAATGATAGCAAAATTTAAGATAAAACCTGTGGTATTTTTTATTTTTGGATTTCCATGAGATGACATTAGGAGTATAGAAAATACATCACATCTCATGCAGGAACTATCTCCTTATGTTGAATTTCATCCAGCGATAGCATCCATATTACTTCCGTTCCCAGGAACCGAAATCTACGAGAACTATAAAAATGAATATCATCTTGAGAATTGGTGGTTGAGGGAAGATAAAACACAATCGTCTACTACAAATTTCAAACGTCCGTATTTTGATACGAAACTATTTACCACGGGTAACATGCTTGATTTTGATTTTTTTCATTATTCAGATGAAATGAAACAAAAAATACAGGATTTATTTATGTTCATGTATACCCACAATGGTAAAAAATATCCTCTTCCACTGAGATATCTCTTAATAACATTCGTCAATCTTTCCCAAAAATTATATGCAAACTCTCCTAACATAGAATATTTTTTCTTTATGCCACTCAAAAATTGCGAACAATATATTAGAAATAGAATATCATAAATATCAATAATGATTCAAAAAAATAAAACTATCCTGTTTTTAATACACAAAAAAATCATCTAGTGGAAACTGATTTATCTTTATAAATAAGTAAATATAAATGAAAAAAATATAACTAACCTCGCTTATTCTCTACGTCCACCACGATGTACCATAATGATCCGAAATATACACCAGATCTAACACCGTGATCTGTCCATCATTATCTACATCCTCACGAATCCACCCGCTCGCTCCAGTTCCACCATAATGATTTGATATAAGAATTAGATCATAAATCAAACAATTACCATCCAGATTCACATCCCAGTTTGGTGCTAAGGAGAACATAAAAGTGGATGATAGCGCAATATTATTACTTGAATCAGTAGCTTGAATTCGGTAACTATAATTCCCATGTATATTGAGACTTCGATTCACATAGTAGGTCGTTGTACTAGTTCTTTTCGTCATGGGTATGTTCGTAGTTGATTGATCTGGATTCGTAAACTTTAACACAGCAGATAATACTCCAACATTATCAGTTATTCCGCAGGTAAAATTTTCCCAGCCATATCCCGTCTGGGTATCAAGCGGATTTGAGATTATAACTCCCACTTGAGAAATTACTGGTAGGGTCGAATCTCCCGAACTTAAGATTTCATATGCCCCAATATCATAACCTGCACCTTGTGGCCGAGGTACTCCGCGTATATCATAAAAAATAGTATAAATTTCATTTGCTGCATCAATACAAGGAGATGTTTCTTTTAAAAGAAAATTGTATGATGTATAATCCATAAATTCAGGGGAAGCGATAATTGCTGTTGTTTCTGCTAGATGCGTATCTCCTTCCCATCTTCCTAAATTTGTAACACCGTGTGTATAATTATAGGTGTTATTATACAAAAATACTATTCCCTCTCGCTCAGTCCAACTCATATGTGAAGATAAAATCTGATATGTTGTCAATCGTGTTTCATTTGTGACAAGAATATTATTGGCTATAATTATCCTAGCAAGTGTAGTTCTATATGGATGAATAGCAATAGGTTTCCCATTACCTTGTCCAATAAAGATAGTATTATGTTTTATGGTTACATCCTTATAAGTGCTAGTACTCGATTCACTTTGAAGCTTTAGTTCTATCCCAGCTAAATAAATATTACTAGGATCCACAACATTGTCACAAGAAAGATTGATAATATTGTTATAAATACTAATATTATCTATCTTTCCCCCATTAAATTCCCCACATATATTGATTCCTCCAGCGGAAACCGTGTCGGTAAGATATCCAAAGATAACATTATTAAAAATATTTATATGTGATGCTGTTTGTCCGTTATATGTAGCTGAGTCAATATAAATACCCTCACCACTTGATGAACGATTTAGCTGCAGACTATTATTATAAATCTGCCCATTCTTTACTCCTTCACCGACTCCTAAAACTATTTTATTACAATATCGGAAGGTATTATTATAGATGTAAAAATTCCTGACTCCAGTAAAAACGTTACTTTCTCCCATCGATTCTCCCATCTGAATTTTATAGAAATTGCAATCACGGACAGTGACATTCTCAATCCAACCAAGTGTTATTGCATCATAAGTAAAGACTTGAACCCCTGAATATGTGACATTATTGAATTTACAATTTATAATGTTGATATCTTTAATTGGACCAGTTTCATCTCCGTTGACAGCTACTGCATCCCTTGTGATATTTTCAATTGTCAGATCACGTAATGTTATATTATGATAGGGAGGACGGATTTCCAAAAAAGCACGATAAAGATTAAGGTTTTTTCCATTTCCATTAAGAATTACCTTTTCATGGTTATAGGCCATAATCGTGTATGGATTTGTTTTTGTACCGCTTCTATTGATCTGGAATCCATTCGAATTATCCGCTATGACGTTATTATAGTTTCCAACACGAAGACAAATTGTATCTCCATTACTTGACATATCAACTGCTTTTCGTAAAGTCGCAAAAGGCTTTCCTATACGCCCATCACCAGTCGTGTCATTGCCTGTTATCGCAACAAACCAAGTAGATGGAGCCGCCGTTACAACAGGTATGAAAGCTGGAATTACACTAATCAACAATAATAACGCAAGTAACCCTGATGTTAATTTATTCATTTTTTACCCACTCCGCATTTTTTTTATCCAGGAGGTTCCCCCACCGCGAATCTAGATAGAACCCCGTCGCCTCGATAGATCAGCTATCCATACCCTAATCGTTGTATTCAGACACTTATCTTTTTGTCAATGAACCCTTATTAATCTGAGGGGTGAAAATGCCAAAATGAACAAAATCATTAGTGAAATTCCCTCGTTTCAATTGCCTCGTCAGCTCATACTGTAACGTGATTTGTTCTTTTAATCTTTGCCACCATATCTCATCTATAGATTTGTACCTCTCTTTAAAACGTTGTAAACAACTTAGCAATACACAACACCTCCATCAGGATCATCTGCTTGAATACGTAGAGGCACTACAATTATGAAGAAAAAAATATTTATAATTACTGTTGATAATAAAGCGAATCCCTTATTGCGTCCCTTTATTTGACATCACCACCATCACGTATACAATGTAATAGTTAAAAATTATAAAAAAGTTTTGATTTAAGAACTTTTTTTTATCCGTCAATACTCTTTCCCCTACTTGCATATCATTGCATTCAGGAGAAATTAAAAAGAAAGGAAAGAACGTGTTCTGAATCGATTATATTTATAGGGATAATACAAAAAGAGGAAGGCGTAGATAATGCAACGAACTTGACTCCTGTCATAAATACTCTCGTGGGAAGATTATTTACACATACTCTATAGGAGATACGCTTGACCCGTAAACACAAGCGAGAATAAAATCACAATTTAAAGACCGTGAGTTCATCAGAAGCTGTATTGCCATGATTGTCGTATGCTTGAACCATAATATTGTGTTTAAACAATTTAAGAGTAATCCAATGATACGTATAGGGTGGTATGGTGTCGGTTTTTTTGAGTTTTCCGTCGATATAGAATTCCACTCGATCTACGCCGGCATCGGCCGTTACTTTTGCAGTAATTTTAATTGAACCGAAAACAATGGTATTTCGCGGTAACGAAAACAGGCGTATATTGCGAAGGTAGAATGAGTGATTTAAGGGGCGTGTGATATTCACTACAATTTTTTCTTCGTTTTTCTGTTGTGTGGTAAAATGCCAGAGAGGTCCTGTTGTTGAGGCGCCATGGTTATCCCAGGCAACAATTTTCCAGTAAAAACTTGTGTTATACAAAAGTATCCCGGGATCATAGCTGAGAGCTGATTGATTACTTCTCACTTTTGGAGGTGAATTTGATGTTCCAAAGTAGACATCATACAAGACGGTATCATCTGGGTTAGGATCGCCTCCGTTCCATCCAAGATCTATCGTAACGCTGACAGCGTTCTCCCCATCATCAGGGTTTGGATAACTAGGCATATTCGGGGGAGTATTGACAGGTTTAACCGTGATAACGACAGTTGCGGAAGAATTTCCGCCCTTACCGTCGCTAATGTTGTACTGAAAAGAATCCGAACCGATATACGATGTTAAGGGCGTATAATAGACATAGGAACCAATCTGAGACGAGATACCATGTAAGGGTTGGGTGACCGATAGAATCGTCAGGTTATCCCCATTAAGGTCGTAATCATTTGTAAGAACATCAATTGAGTTGTTCGAGGAGTTTTCAAAAACCATTGCAGAATCATTCACTGCGACCGGAGGCTTATTTTCAGAAATAAAGGAAGCAGTGACATTCTGATTCCCATTAATACTGAGGGTTGCTGGGTTTTGATTTCCAGTGAGGTTGCCGGTCCAGTGGTCGAATATCCATCCTGTTGATGGGTGTGCGGTAAGGTTGACAACCTGGCCATAGGAGTATGAGGGTTGATCTGGATTCTTCGTCACCGTTCCTGACCCCTGAATAGTGATCGTTAACGAGTACCCCAGCGTAAATTGAGCATTTACTACCTTATTCCCATTCATCACAAGAGGCTGCGGCGTGATCATCCCTGCAAAAGCCCCACTAAAACCCGCAAAGGTAGATCCAACACTCGCATTCGCCCAAATCGTCACCACAGTCCCATACGAATACGGTCCACCAGGACTCGCCTGTATCGTACCACTCCCAGTCCCACTTATAGTAAGCGTTAGCGTAAAACCACTTTGCAGCGTAAATTGAGCATTTACTACCTTATTCCCATTCATCACAAGAGGCTGCGGCGTGATCGTCCCTGTAAGAGCCCCACTGAAGCCCGCAAAGGTAGATCCAACACTCGCATTCGCCCAAATCGTCACCACAGTCCCATACGAATACGGTCCACCAGGACTCGCCTGTATCGTACCGCTCCCCGTTCCGCTGTTGGTGAGTGTTAGAGTATATTGATATAGCTCTTCAGACCCAATAGAAATAAAGGATTCGGGATTGTTTTGATTCTTATACGATGTGCTTAACCAGCTATTGTTTCTTGCGATATTAGAAATCCGAACTTCATCTAAACTGCCTCCATAATAATTATCACCCCAATATTTCGTAAGCCCAAGATTTACAGACCCGTTCGAAGGAGTTACTTTTGGAACGCTGACTGGATTATTATCAGAAGTACCATCAAGGAATAAACGCATTTCGACTCCATTAAAATTTCCGACGATGTAATGCCAGCTGGTATCGGTGATCGACGTATTTCCATATAGATCACTCCCTGCATTAAACTTGAAATCCAGTTTATTTGAAGCAGCCCATCCGAACCAGAATTCTGAAGTCTTACCGGTTCCCCCCGTATCTTTCGTAACAGTAGATCTCCATGTACCAAAGTTATTAGTTTTTGTCCAGGCTTCCACGGTAAACGCATTTTCCATTGCATGATATAAACTCGAACTATTTGCGATATCGATATAATCATTCATTTGATCGAAATAATACCCGCCATCTATTTTCCCAGGAGCACTTCGATTCATCTCTCCATAAGAAGTACCATCGTTATTGTATTGCGTACTATCATAAATTGTTCCACTTTTTTCTTCTAAATGGTGGACTATCACATAATGTGAATCCCAGGTAGCGGCAACCTTCTGCTGGCTTGAGCATATACTGTTGCCATAATATAACCAGATCTTCGTATCAATTGTTGAACTCAAGGATGGAATCTTCACCCAGCCTACCATATTTCCTGTTGTACCATTAAAAAGTTCAAGTTCATGGTTCAGTTGGGTAGTATTATCAGAGTAGAGAACAAACGTAATATCATCTCCATCATCTTGCGCCCTGGTTGCTAAATCAGTATCTGAGGAAATGCTGATTAAAACAGTAAAATCTGGAAGATCAGAAGCGACTTTGGTATGATCTATCGTTATGAGTTTTCTATATGGCCATGTTGTATTCCACCAATTTATATTTTCTAGAAGCAAAGGGTTAGTAAGGTTTTCTTGCGAATTTATTACTGGAAAAAACAGCACTGCTACAAGCGTGAACATGATTGCAAAGGTGTATATCTTCTTGTTAACATCGTTCTGCATATTATTTTTTCTCCAACATCTAATAATATTATTTAGTTATTATATAAATATTTTGAAAGAAAAGAGGAATTGAATAACACGCGTAAAACATCAGTTAACTATTGATTTGACAGAATACTGTATTGAGGAAATCTCAAACAACAAAAACAAAGGAACTAACAAGTCATACCGATCTACCATACAAACCTAATCAGAGATGTGAGAACTAATTATAGCCTATAACCCTCCTAGAACATCAGGCAGTTTCCAGATAAACTCACAGCATGCACAAAGCACGCACGCACATCCCTATAAACACCACAAGACACGCCCTCCCAACAAGCGACAAGTCTCCAACAAACTCACTGAACATACACCTAAATACAATGAACACCATAGGCGAACACCTTAGAACCCTGTAAAATCACCCTTCAGCATACTACTCGCTAGAGTCCTATAAACCCCGTTGCTCAGTGAACCAAGCTACGCGGTGAGCCGCACGAACTGCCGCTACCAGAGAAACCTTCACGGTTGTGCCCCGCCGTCGTCAACACAAGCTCATTATAGAGCTGTATAACACGCCTATAATGTCTATAGGGAAATCCACCGCAGAGCACCACGTCCTAAAGCATCGTGAATCTCTCGCTGTTAGCTGACTGCGGGTGAGTCGAACGAGCTGCGAGGCGAACCGCGACAGCAAACAGGCGGGGCTGGTGGAGCCCAACAGGAGCCCAGTGGAGCCCAGCCGGGAGCACGGTGATGATGCAATGCAACATTTCACCACAACACAACCTGCCGCTCCCAAAGAAACCCTGACATAACAATATTAATGACTATAAATTAAAACCATGGGACTCTA
>CABMCU010000008.1 GCA_902384685.1 uncultured archaeon
GTACGCAGTACGAGGTTTTTTCCTTATGGACATCAAGTCCTATAAAATATTTTGTGTTTTTCATGTTGCATCATCTTAGGGTATGCAACACGAGTCTTCCTCAAGAATTATCATGCCATCTTTTTTTTATTATTTGATTCGCACAAAAACATGAGGTGTTGAGGATATATTTTTAAGGATTGAACTGTTATAAAATTTAGAGGGGAGGTAAAAAAATGGTTTTAGGTGTTAGGAGAAGAGTAAAAAGAAGAACTATAAGAAGAGAAAAACGAAAAGAACGAAGAGTAACACGGAAAGAACGAAAACCATAACTGAACAAAAGAATCTGTTTCTTTATATGGACAATTCCTAGAGTTCTACAATTTTTGGTTTCAGAACATTTTTCTTGACGCTTTGAATCCCGCTCATGCAAGATTTCTTTGAGCGATAACCTTCGCTTACAGCTATTATTTCACCATTTGGAGCTTTGAGTCTGAAACGATATTCACCTGCTTTATCTTTATAAATTTCAAATTTTGCAATTCTGATTGCTTTCTTTTTAATTGGTTTCTTTTTGATTTGCTTAGTGTACATACGTACTGGTTTATTATTCAAAGTTGTTAATTTACTGTATAAAGTTTCTGTATAAACGATATCTTTCACCATATGTTTCAAGGAGTATTGTATATTATTTTTATTAATAAAGAAATCGATTTTTGAAGGTTATCAGGAATTGAAACCTATTCACAAAATCCTGATATTTCTTAAGGAATGTATTTATAGAAGAAAATGTTTTTATATTACGATATAAGGAGTAAAAAATTACGCGAAAACAATTAGTATTCATAGGGATTGTTACCTTGTTTGTTTGTGCTGAATTAAGTGGATGTAATCAAATTAGTAATGTATTTCTTACTGATAAAAACAAATTAATTGGAACATGGAATAGTGAAGGAATATGGATGGATGCACCCACAGTCATAGTATTTTCTTCTAATAGTACATTTAAATTAACAATTGATTTCTCTATAATCAAAACAACAAGTGATGGGAAATGGAATATGCATAATGGGATACTCACGATGGAAATTATAAATGAAATTCCCCCAACAAACTATACATATCAGTTCTCAGAGGACAGTAGAACACTTACACTTACTACTGTTAATAGCAGTGCTTCATATATATTAACAAAACAATAGAGAGGATAAAGGTTTTTAATAATCATATGAGACGAAAGCAGATTAATACCTATCAATTGATATTGTATATTCTTGGAATCTATTTAATCTTTGATGGTCTTGGTCGATAGCTATCTATCAGAGATAATCGTGGTTTCCAGATCATATGATACGCATCATCAGAATAATTGTTGGTGTCGATGTCATCTTCATCAGTAAAAAAATGTCTACACTAGTTATATAATGACCTTCAGATTTAGTGAATATCAACAAATATTCAGAAGATACATTAAATTTGAATCTTGTTAATCTTTCTCTGATAATATATTTGAGTTATGTTTTGTATTTATTATTGATGATGGACACTTAAACAATTTCTTTGATATTCTGTCTGAAAAATATTTAAATATAGTTGATTACAATATAGTAATTAAAGGTGAAAAAAGATGAAAAAAAAACAATCCTATTTCTGTCACTATTTTTATTAGTAAGTACGTGTTGGGTTACAAATGTAATGGCGGTACCAAAAATAACTAATGTTCGCGGGGGTTATGGCGTTTCGATAACGGTCTTGAATGCTACTGGTCATCATTGGCAGATTAACCTACAAGGATCACAAATTTTTCTAGGTATGCTAACAGATGGAGATATTATAAGTGATTCTGCAACTATTCGAACACCCATATTTCCGCCAGCATTTGGAATCGGAAAGATTAACATAAAGGTGACAATTTATTGGATAATTATTCCTATAGTTATAGAGGAACGAACTGCCTTTATGCTAGGACCATTTGTTCTGTTAATCCAATAAACTCCCAAAACGATGCCTTTCCCCACTTCTTCATTTTTCTTTAAAAATATATCCTGTACACCTCATGTTTTTGAGCTAATCTTTATTAGTCATAAAAAATTAACAAGTACCATTTAATACTCAAAAGGTAAGGTAGCAGGTGTCTTCTTTTTCATTGCAGCAACTCAGTTTGTTATGGGATTGATCGTCGCAGAAGCATTGTATCCCGGATATAGCATATCAAAGTGTGAAATAAGCTATTTAGGAATCGGGCCATCTGCAATGGTTTATAATGTGTCTGTTTTTCTATTAGGTTTACTTCTAATCATTGGAACGTATTTTCTGCAGCGTGCTTTCAACATCAAGATATTCACTGTTCTACTAATATTAACATCTCTAGGTTATATGGGTATTGGTATCTTTACACACAACAGCTATCCAATACATTATACAGCTGCAGTAATTACTTTCCTGTTCGGTGGATTATCAGCTATTTATTCTTATAAATTGATGAAACTACCATTCTCACTTATAAACGTTTTATTAGGATTAATAGCTCTATCTGCATCGGTTTTTTACCTCGTTAAACAGTACTTGGGACTTGGTCCAGGTGGAATAGAAAGCATGATGGTATATCCTATTCTTATTTGGATAATTGGATTTGGTGGCTATCTAATTGCTTTTCCTGAAAAATTATGAAATTACTGACAAATTTCCCATACATTTAAGAACAGATTCTTAGAAACAAATATATCGTGAGTATTAACACGGTTTAAAATTTATATTCTTTGTATAAATCAAATAATAAAAAAAAGAAAAAAAGAGAGATTCCTCGATTATGAGGAATATCCACCGAGCTTTAAACTCGGGTCACCAAAGAGCTGCCAGATAATAATACAGAACGCATCGAGTCGATGTATGGCGTTTTCATTAATATA
>CABMCU010000009.1 GCA_902384685.1 uncultured archaeon
CGACTATAGCATCTACGGGGATCACACAGACCAGACAAAGATTGGTGATTTCACCAAGTGAAAAAAAAGTTAGACTCCAATTCATCCACTGGTTAAAACCAGTGGTATTCTTGGAGATTTTTTATAACACCTTAACTTTAAATAGGTTCAGAATCCAAATCAGATAACAGGTGAAAAGAAATGGATAAACACAAATATTATGGAAAGGAAACATATAAAGAAAAATACCCTTATAAAAAAAAGGAAAAGAGTAAAGGGAAATATCAACAATTAGCAAATAATGATAAGTTCTACGCTTTATCTAGAAATGAATAAACTTTTTTCTCCTTTTTTTATTCCCCTCGTATTTATCATTTTCAATCTATTCAATAGAAGTTAATTAAGATAAAAATAGTTGATTCCTATTTCGGCTCAAATCCTTCGCAGAACACAAGTCCATAGAGATCATAACGAACCGAGCGATCTGTCGGTTGGCTCTTGTATTCTAAGGTTATTTTTCCTTCGCGCATTTCCCTGTAAATATCTGTATAACGTGTGCACCATGTTTTATATTTGTCCTCTGGGACGAATAAGTAATTTTTGCATTTTCCGCATAATGATTTACTCATTTTTTGTTCATTGATCGTTGTCATCATTATCATAGATAATATAATACGATAAAAAGGTTTGGAGTTAATTATAAAACAAAAAGACATTTATCCTAGAAGTTCGCTTTCTTTGAGTATATCAAAACCGGTTTTGTGCCATTGCTGTAACACAAAAAAACATAATGCAATGATTTTTGCTTTTTGTAAAGCATCTTTGGGGTTCATCCCTTCCTGAATGTTGTCAAAATAGGTTTCTACAAAGATTTTTTCGACTAATTTAGACTTCTCTTTATTACCACTATTATTGAGAATGTTTACAAACTCTCCAAGCCATTCAGGATTTAGCTTTTGTTGTTTATTTGACGTACGTATCATCTTCATCTATGTTATACTTTCTCATTTTTGATATTTAATATTTTCGTGTTAGATTTTCAAAATGATAAAATAACATTGTAATATCTCGTATTTCTCTTTCTCAAACTGCACAATAAACGTTATTTAGATAAAAATAATCGATTCCTAACAATCCTTCATTTTTATTTCATTTTAATATACGGAATATAAATACATATATTATATTAAAATTATATTTACAATCAATTAATATATTTTAATTATTTGTACCCCTCGTTAGATTGTTCTACCTTTTTTTATGTATCTTTTCCTCTCAACTACGATTCCCTATTTCATTTATGTTTTTATAAAAAAAGTTAATGAACGTGGATACGTTTATTGATTGGGAAGAGGTGATTGAGTAAATGGAAGTTTATAAGATAATTAATATCGTAGGAACGTCTGAAAAAAGTTTTTCAGATGCCGCTAAAAATGCGATACTCGAAGCTGAAAAAACAGTGAGAAAAATACGACGAGCAGAAGTAAAAAAATTTGATATTAAAGTTCAAAACGATAAAGTGAGTCTCTATAGAGCAGAGATGAAAATATCTTTTGAAATCGAACGTAAATAATAAAAATTTTTCTTTTTCTGCTTATAACTCTATGAGTTTTAATTCTTCAGTGTTATTCTCTTTAGAGGGCCATCCATCGTATAGTTGTGGATGTTGATTTGATTCTTGTTTGTCGAATAATTGATTAAAAATTGTGGATCTAAAGGCAACCGGTTTTTTGGTGTAATTCAATGCTTCTTCTGCAGACACAAATCCATCATGATTCAGATCAGCACGACCTTTTAATCCTTGAATCAAATAATATGGAAACATCCAATGAAGTCGCGCAAAAAACATGCATGAGGCTTCATTTACATCACATGATGTTAATACGACACGGCCAGAGTCCCCAAGATCACTGCTTCCATCGATCATTCCACCCGCTTGACACGTATCAAAAATAATCATAATATTGTTTGATTTCAGCGTTTTAAATCGTACTGCCAAATCATCGTCAACAATATATGTGTCAATGTTCCAGCCGTTAACATTTGGATCCCATGGACAGATAATTTCATCTTTCCCATCAGGTTCATCTACTGGTGGTAAATCAACAGGGATGTAATATCCATGAATATTAAAAAAGAATAAAAATATATCATCTTCATCTGCTCCGTTGGTATTTAACCACTCAAATGATGTGTTTAGTATCGCATTCTTTGTTGCTTCTTCTTCAAGGAAACAGCGGATATGGTCATTTTTCCATACATGGGTAAGAAGTACTTTTTTTAGATCTCGGATGTCGTTTTTTTCAAAAATTTCGTGAAGCCAATAGGTGAACCCTCCACTGGCGGCTATCAATACCGCCCATTTTGTTGGACTTTGAGTTGCAGTGGTCGTTGTATTTAAATACTCAGGATCAGGATAGATCGATGATACTAGCGGGGAAAAAATTAATGCCAGGAGAAATGCTCCAACAATACAAGCAGGTAATTTTTTCATACTTTCTTCTCCCATGTAATGCTAATACATATCAAGTATATATTTTTTTTTCGAATCAATGACGGAGATAAAAAAAAGAAAAAGATTATTGTTTTTATACTTCTTTCAAAAAGATTAAGAGTAGTATGAAGTCTTTTGATGTTGTTGCTGTATCTGCAGTAACTGTTACTGTTATTGTACCAAATCCTACTATGAAATTTTTTATCGTCATTGATGCACCAGATGAAAGACTTACGGTTCCATGTTCTTCCCCGATGCCTATTAAAATTGTCTCTGTTAGCGTGATGCTCCAAAGAAAGTTTTCAGTAGGTGCATCACCAATATTTTTAATGACTGCAGTAACACCAAATCCACCGGATATTGAATCGATCACAATTATTGGGGTTGGTTTTGCTAAATATGCTGCATAGTAGATGTCATAGTTTCCATTTCTAGTATAAGTAAAAGCAATGCCATCTCTGCAGATATCGATAGCTCCTTTCTCAGCTACGACTGTTCCATTGACATCATTTTTCTGTTCGGTTAGCTATTCATTTTAATCATTTTTTATGGACTTATTATGATGATACTATCGATAATTATATCATTAACCGGCCAGTCTCTCATAAAATATTTTGTCTTTGTATCCACCGCAGCTATTGCACGGACGACGTCAATACCTACAACAACTCTACCGAACGCAGCATAACCATTAGGATTGGGATTAGAACTATTATAATCGAGATGTGGTTGGGCTCCATCATCAATAAAAAATTGACTCGTCGCACTGTTCGGGTCACTTGTACGTGCCATACCAATAGTTCCATCTAGAAAATGAACATCAGGGTTTATTTCAAGATCGATGGGACCATAGGGGCTTATTTTTTGAGTCCCGTTTGGATAGTATCCACCGCCTTGTATCACAAAATCATCAATAACCCGATGAAATACAAGACCATTATAAAACCCATCATTTGCAAGTTTAATGAAATTCGCTGAGGTTATCGGCATTTTATCTTCATAGAGTTCGACTATTATTGTACCCATTGTCGTATTCATAACTGCTATACTATTGGTATTAATTGGTAAAACTACATTAAAATTTCCAATCAAGAAATGTTTCGCAATTATTATTCCATTGTACTGATTTGAGAACGTAATTGTTTCCCTTGTGGTATAGTGAAAAAATTGAAAAGGATCGAAGAAAATAATCCTTAAATTAACAGCTTCAACCGTAACGTAATCATCTTCGATAACCGCGTTTTGAAATCTACCGAAAAGAAATGCATTCTTCAATAGATAATCAATTGAGCTGACGTCTTTAGTTTCATCTGTGATGGTCACATCAGCAGTCTTAACCGAAAATGAAGGTATCAAAAATACACTACATATCATCAGGGTGATTATAAATAAATTCTTGAATTTCATTTTTCTCATGTTTTTATTCCTCCACTGATAAAACAGGATAAAAATTAATATCTTCTTGATTCATTTAAATGTTTGGATAAAATGACATCCTCCCAAAATGAATCCATCTAAAGATGGGGGTATCCAGTACGGTACATTTTTGATCGTGTAACATGAAGGAACGCAAACCATCCAGCTTAAAACATATCGACCCTAAGATGGTCGA
>CABMCU010000010.1 GCA_902384685.1 uncultured archaeon
GCACTGTCGCCTCCATTAAAAGAGGTGTTCAACAGGTAGAAATCGCGTTGAAAATCATTGTGTATAATTTGATGATGTTGTTGAGGAAATATGTGGAAGAGGAATACTTTTGAGACAAAGCCATGATTTACTTTCAATAATCCCCGAACTGAGTTAATAAGTCTGAATTTGGTATTTGTGTTTATGTTGACGAAACATTGTTGCAGTTGTGGGCGAAACCTTGGTATCAATTACTACTTTGTCTATGAAGATGGAACATGGAGTGAGATGTGCAAGTTTTGTCAAACAACAAACCATCAGTAATATATGATTTTCAAGATATATGGTTTGCATAAAGCGATACTAAAATATTGAGCGGAATGGCAATATTAAAAACGAGTATATCAAGAAATAGTATGTCAATTAATTCATTATTCCCAGGGTTAATAGAACCAGCTCCAAATCAATTCCCAATTCTAAAAAAACTATCAAATAGGTTAGGACAATAAAAAAAATTTAAATCTTTTTTCTTTTATTTTTTTGATTCACACAAAAAACATGAGTCTTAAAAACCAGAGCGTCCAGACTGAAAAAGGTCTACTCCAATTCAATACTAAAATACACAAACGATTCAACCTGTTTTAGTTTCATCAATTGCTGTTGAAAATTTCGATAGTTTTATATGTCCATATTGACAAATATATACATGACTGACTTTGTCAGTCGGAGAAGAGGTAAAAGGAAAAAAATTGATTAAGACGTAATTAATAAGTAAATCATTTAGACGAGAGGCTGTCTTCCTTCTGTTGATACTTCTCTTAATTTGACAGAAAATAACGAAATAAACGAAAATAGTTGAGTGATGTCCAACCATGAATATATAAATCGTAACGAAATGGAGTAGAGGAAAAAAATGAAAAATAAAATCATAGGAACGTTTGTGTGTATGCTATTGATAGTCACTGCGGTTCCCACAGTTGATTCTTTAAAAAATAGTATGATAAATTCAACGGTTTCAACCACCTTTTTTTCAACACCCGTAATAGGAAGAGATCAAAACCCTATACTCCTTAAAAAAATTACTAGTGTACAAAATAATAATAGCGGTCCCTATGAGGGGCGATTACGAGTATATTTAGTTCAACCCCTATCAAAATGGAAAAATCATGATGGTAAAAATTATCATTTTTCTTTGTTAGATTTCCCATTCATCACAGATTGTCCATTATCCATATCAAAATTTGATGAAGATATTTCTATAGAGTATCTTGATACATATTCAAAGACAGTGAATTGGCACGGGTTTATTAATAAAAATAATGTTATGATTATAGCCGGTGTCTATGATGCTCGGAGTGAAATAAAGTATAATTATAAAAATGAGAATCCATTTTATGCGCATTATTTAGATGCTGCCGCAGGGGCACGACCTGAAGAAACAGCGTTTAATACCGTGAATGAAAATTTCACCCATACTGTTCTTGTTGATGTTGAGACATCTACCAAGTGTCCTGTTTGCCCCATAATGGAAGAGGCTTTATCCAATCTATATAAAACAGGGGAGTATCCTTTTTATTTTATCAATATGGTATCTAATAAAAACAAGCATGCACTTTACTTTATGTTTGATCATCAGGAAGGATACAGTCAGGCGGTCTCCCCTGAAGCCTATTTTGATGGTGGGTATGAAATACTTGTTGGCGGAGAAAATGATACGAATAGTTATATCCAGAAGATAAAAAGTTGCGGAAAACGAGATGTTCATGATTTAAATCTTAGCTTGTCGGTGGCATGGAAAGGATATAATACTCTAGAAATTTCCATTCGGATCACAAATAATGAGGAAGTCCATTATCCGTTAAAACCTGTTGCACCGGTCAATCTCTCGGATGTATTCCGAAAAGGAAAACAGTACATATTTACAAGTTCTACAACCGATCCAGATGGGGATGATGTTTTGTATATGTTTGAATATATGAATTATTGGGGTGATGTGACGTATAACAGCGGGTGGTTGGGACCCTACCATTCTGGGGATGTGGTCAATACAACACTTAGCTGGAATACACGAGAGCTTTATTATATCCGGGTAATAGCAAAAGATATTCACAATGAGGTGAGCCCACGCTCAGAATATACAAGTATTGACGTGGGATAAATATTTTATTATGTTGAGGAGAAAAAAAATCACTGGTTTTTACCAGTAATTTGATGTTCACAACTTAGCCCTCTCGTTTGTTTTTTATTAAAAATTTAAAGAATATATTCACTGTAGGAGAGATAAGAAGAGAAACGATGAAATTGTAAGTTTATCTATTGCGATTGCTTCGCACAAAAAACCATGTGTTAAAACCGTGTTAATGCTTCTGTTTTGTATTTTTATCTTCACCAAACATTTAAATGAAAAGACAGGATAACAAACCAAGACCTGTTTTCATCAGGGGAGGAATAAAGAACTATGAAAAACAAAATCATAGGAATTTTAGTATGTGGATTGCTAATCGCCACTTGTATTTTACCAGTCTGTGGTGTTGAAAGTGTTGATAATAAAATAAATGATAGTAATTTAACTTTAAAACAAATTAAGAGTATGCTTTGTGTACGTCCAGGTAAGTTCTTTATCTCTTCTGAGTTGTTTTTTGGATTTTTGCCCAGGCGTCACGCAGTTCAACAGTTCTGTTCAGAACAAGATTGTTGTGCGTTGTCTCTTGATCTACACAGAAGTACCCGAGGCGTTCAAATTGAAATCGATCAAACGGTTTAAGAGTATTTACCGCTGGTTCGACTTTACATTCATGAAGAACCTCGAGAGAATGAGGGTTGAGAAATTCTTTGAAATCCGTTTCTTTCTGCCCAGTTGGGTCAACAACAGTAAAAAGCCTGTCGTATAATCGAACCTCAGCAGAGACGGCCTGTGGAGCAGATACCCAGTGAATCGTTGATTTCACTTTTCGTCCATCAGGGGCATATCCTCCTTTGGTAGCAGGATCAAGAGTGCAATTCAATTCATGTATTTTCCCATCTTTTTTCACAACCGTGCTACATGTAATAAAATACGCGTATCTGAGTCGTACCTCACGATCTGGTGCAAGTCGGTAGAAATCCTTTGGTGGGTTTTCCATGAAATCATCTTGTTCAATAAAAAGAGTCTTGGAAAATGGTATCCGACGTTTCCCGAGTGTAGGATCTTCAGGGTTGTTGACTGCTTCAAGTTCTTCTATTTGATGATCCGGGTAGTTCTCAAGGACTACTTTGAGCGGATGTATAACCCCCATAAATCGTGTGGAGGTTTTATTCAGATCGTCTCGGACATTATGTTCAAGGAATTCAAAATCAACTATGCTGTTGACTTTCGCGACACCAATACGTTTACAGAAATTCCGGATCGAAGATGGTGAGTACCCACGACGACGCATTCCGCTAATGGTTGGTAATCTGGGATCATCCCAACCAGCAACATATTTCCCTTCAACCAACTGAAGAAGCAAGCGTTTACTCATGACGGTATAAGTGAGGTTCAGACGAGCAAATTCTATTTGCTGAGGATGATATACCGCAAGTGCATCAAGGAACCAATCATACAGTGGTCGGTGGTTCTCAAACTCAAGGGTACAAATGGAATGGGTGATGCCTTCAACGGAGTCTTCTAGACCATGTGCCCAGTCGTACATCGGGTAGATGCACCAGGTATCACCGGTACGATGATGGCTCGCATGTAAAATCCTGTACATTACTGGATCGCGCATGTTCAAATTTGGATGCGCCATGTCAATCTTTGCACGCAGGACTTTTTGGCCATCAGGAAATTCACCTACTTTCATCCGCTTTAAGAGATCTAGGTTCTCCTCAACAGATCGATCACGGTACGGGCTGTTTCTCCCCGGTTTGGTAAGAGTGCCGCGGTATTCCGTGATTTTATCGGCAGGAAGATCATCTACGTAAGCTTTCCCTGCTTTAACTAATTGTACTGCATACTCATACATTTTTTCAAAATAATCTGAGGCAAAGAACAAGCGATCTTCCCAATCAAAACCAAGCCATTTCACATTCTCTATAATAGACTGAACGTATTCCTCCTCTTCCTTGGTAGGATTTGTGTCATCAAACCGAAGGTTGCAGAGTCCTTGGTAGTCTTCTGCAATCCCGAAATTCAGACAGATTGATTTTGCATGACCGATGTGTAGGTACCCGTTTGGTTCTGGGGGGAACCGGGTATGAACCCGACCTTTGTACTTCTTGGTTCTTAGGTCTTCATCGATAATTTCTCGAATGAAATCCTTTGTGACAGTTTCTGTTAATTCCATGTTCCTCACGCTCGTATCACAGCCCCGACCAGATTCGAACTGGTGTCTAGAGATCCAGAGTCTCTTGTGCTAACCGCTGCACTACGGGGCTAATAATTAACTTTGTTGAGACCAGAAGCGAAAACGTTTCATATATAACTTTTCGTGTTGTCGACATTTATGAATAGCTAAAACGATGATCTATCTGTTTTTATCTTTTTAATTAATTTTATCAGTAAAATTGTTGTTTTGTATAAAAAAACAATAAAAAGGTTTATAGTGAAATGGTTATATAATCATAGAAGGGAAGAAAATATGAAACAAAACTATTTTGGGATAAAAATAGGCTGTTTTATACTCATCGTCGTATTACTATGCAGTGTAGGTCAAGGAACAGCAATAGCAAAAGAAAGCAGTCTGACTAATCAAGCCTCCGATTGGGTTATTATGGTATACCTCAATGGAGACAATAACCTCTCCGCTGCTCAAGGAACAATCCTTGAAAATATTAGACAAGCTGGGTCGTCTACACAGGTAAAAATAGTACTATTCATTGATCAGAACCAAGCTGGTGATACACGACTGTATTACCTAGACGGTACCACCCTTACACAGCAAACATGGCCGACTGAATCAAGTATGGATGATCCCGCCACCATCGTCTCACTTGTCACCAAGGTAAAAAATGACTTACCTGCTAACCATTATGCACTGTTTATATCAAGCAACAAAGGCAGTGGCTGGCAAGGACTCTGCTGGGATGATCATGGGCGAGGCCAAATGATTACCATGCCAGAATTTCTCAATGCTCTTAATCAAATAACCAACAACGGGGCAAACAAACTTGATATCCTTGGGATTGAAACCTGCATGACCGGAAATATAGAAGTTGCATATCAGATCAATTCCTGTGTGAACTTTTTTATCGCCTATCCCGAATGTGCAATGGCGGGTGAATGGCCTTATGTACAATCATTTAACGATCTGAAAAACACTACTGCTATGTCACCAAAAGAATTTGCTATTGATATAGCGAATCACTTTGTTCCTCATAAATACAAACCGCAGCGTATAATAACTACAATGGCAGCAACAAATTGTAGCTACCTCCCAAGCCTGGCGTCACACATTGACGAGCTCGGTGTTTTCTTCATTAATCATCTTGATCTATATAAAAACCAAATAACCACCGCTCTTGAAAGTGCTCGTATCTATGCTCGGCTTTGGTATATTGATTATTACATTGACTTTTATAATTTCTTAGATCTTTGCAACATTAGCGACCCTGAATTTATCACCATCAAGAATGCTATTGAAAATACGATGAATGCTGCAGTGATCGCTAATACTCATATATCAGACGATCCCGCTCACGGATTAAGCATCTACTTCCCACGACGAGCAGGGGATTACAACGATAGTTTACGATATACTACTCTACCTTCACCATATGAAGCAACAAATTTTGCCATTACTACCCACTGGGATGAATTTCTTAAAACATATCTTGGAATAGCGAATAACACCGCGCCAGCCAAACCAACGTTTACAGGATCCGGAAATGGAAAAGTTGGTGTTATGTATGATTGTACCATCAGTACAACTGATGCGGAAAACCATCAAGTATATTATTTTATTGATTGGGGCGATGGGAACACCACAGGATGGTTGGGACCTTATGATTCAGGTGAGCAAATCACGGTTAATCATACCTGGAAGACCAAAGAAACATTTACCGTTAAAGCAAAAGCAAAAGATGTTCTTAATGCAGAAAGTGAATGGGCTACCCTGGCGATAAAAATACCGATAACACCAGGGAAATCAAGGATTATTCTCATTGGGAAAATCACTAGCGTTGAGATAAACAAGCCAATGGGCTTCCGATTCCTCCCAATAAACGTCATTGAAATTGACCATATTGAAGGGGAAAACAAATCGGCGAAAATTCTTAATGAGACCTATGGGGAATACCCCTGTTGCGGGTACCTTCCCTTTAGTGAATTCAAAGGTATTGTCACCAAAAAGTTTCTTGCTGGTGTCTGGGTCGTATAATCTAATTTTCCTTCTCTTTTTTTATTTTTTATAATAATATTGCCGACTTTTTACAAACAATTTATGGATACTTTTAAATTCCCTCATATTTGTAATTAATATTTTAGAATACATATTGGACATAGAAATTCTACATTCACAGACAAAATTTATTACAATCCATATGGGGAAAAAAACAACAAGAAAAGATCTTTTTTAATGAAAAAACATCTTTAAAAAGTGAAAAGTTAGACAGCATCTAGATCAAATATTTGTTCTCTAAAAAGGTGCTTTCGATGCGATTTTCGGGTGCTACTTTATAACAAGTATTTATATAGATAAATCTGTATTATTTATATGTACAATTTGAAAAACTAGGGGAATAAGTTATGTTTGATTATAAAAATTGGTTAAAATTGTTAATTGTATTGATAACCGCTCTTCTTGTCATCGCACCCGCTAGTGCAGTAACCAATGAAACAAAAACTTCTCCGCAAATCGTCTCACCTCCCGCACAAACCACTCTCAGTGCTCCTTTACATGATCCTCCGAGTTCCTTTGACTTACGAAATGTGAGCGGTGTTAACTATGTGACTTCTGTAAAGTCTCAATCAGGTGGTACGTGTTGGACTCATGGAGTAATGGCTGCAATCGAGGGGAATCTCTTAATGAGCGGGAACTGGGCTAAAATCGGACACACCGAAGAGCCGAATCTCGCGGAATACCATCTTGATTGGTGGAACGGATTTAATACATTTAACAACGATGATTTTCCTAGCAGTGGTCTCCAGGTGCATAACGGAGGAGATTATCTTCTTGCTTCTGCATATATCACCCGCGGGGATGGGGCAGTATATTGTGCAGCTGCAAATGACCCGACAGAGTATGATGCCACCTGGTTTAATTCAGCACCTGAGAGATATAATGACTCCTATGAATTTTTTTACCCTAATGACATCGAATGGTTTGTCGCAGGATCAAATCTCAGTAACATCAACACGATTAAGGAAACGATTATGATAGAGGGCGTCATAGGAACCTGTATCTGCTACAGTTCCAGTTTTATTCAATCCTATGATGGGTATTTATCCTTTTATCAACCACGTTTGGATACTAGTGATCCTAACCATGCAGTTGCAATCGTGGGTTGGGATGATAACAAAGTTACTCAAGCACCGCTACCAGGTGCATGGATTTGTAAAAACAGCTGGGGTTCCGGCTGGGGACCTGAAGGCGGTTATTTTTGGGTTTCGTATTATGACAAGTGGTGTTGCCAGAACCCTGAGATGGGAGCAGTATCTTTCCAGGATGTGCAATACAAACCGTACGATACTACCTACTATTATGATTATCATGGATGGCGGGATACGCTCATAGGTATCTCCGAAGCGTTCAACGCATTTGTGTCGAACTGGAACGAGACACTCAAAGCAGTAAGTTTCTACACTGCTACCGATACTGTCCAATACACAGTGAAGGTGTACGATCGTTTCGAAGATGGTATACTTTCAGATGAACAGGCGAACCTGTCTGGGACGATCAACTACAAGGGATATCATACCATCTCCCTTACAAATCCTATTAATTTACCTCCTGGCGCCGATTATTATATTTATGTAAAACTTTTTTCCGGCGGACAACCCATAGACAGAACCTCCGTGGTCCCTGTGTTGTTAGGAGCACAAGATCTGGGTACAATTGTGAAATCAGTAGCTCACGCAGGTGAGAGTTACTACCGAAATGGGTCTTCTTGGCATGATCTCTATAATTATACATTCAGCGATCCAACATGGGATCATACGGCGAATTTCTGCATTAAAGCATTCACTACAGGCGGGTGGCCATCACTTTATTCCGATTTGGACGCCGAGGGAAGCCTGAGTTGGGCCAAGATAAAACCTGGAGCAACCATCATCGGTAACTTTACCGTGAAAAATGTCGGAAAACCTTACTCTGAGCTTAACTGGGACATTATCGAATGGCCAGCTTGGGGAAATTGGACATTTACACCTCTGAACGGCGCCAGCCTTACCCCGGAGGATGGAGCGATTATAGTGCAAGTGTCAGTTGTCGTTCCATCGGAAAAAAACAAGGAGTTCAATGGAACCGTGAGGATTGTCAATATGCATGATCCGAGCGATTATTCAGAGATCCATGTGTATCTGAAAACACCGATGAATCGACTATCCATGAAGTCTCCGATGTTAAACCTTCTAAACGAGCTTGCCCTGCATTTCCCGATGATAAAGAATCTAATGAGACTTTTCTCTTAACTAATCATCACTTTTTTTCATTCTATAATAAGTCTTTATGGCTGTGGGAGATTTTTCATCCATTCCAGTAGCTCTTGGAACATCTTAGTGAGCTGTTCATCGTTTTCCTGCAGAAGCTTGATGTACCCAAGAAGAGAGCGTTCATCAAGATTACTACTGAGTTTTGGGAGATTGAACTTGTAGCGTTCTATGATTGCGATGCCTTCGTCGAATCTTTTATCATCGATGATGGATGTGAGTTTTTCTTTTTTTTCCCGTAGCTGTGTAGCGATTTCTGTTTTCATCGCGAGCAGTTGCTCTCTCATTTGTTTGGGGAAATCTTTTTGAATATCGTCTGTTTCTCCATGGATTTCTTGTATAGTGTCTTTTGGGGCACCAAGTCCTGTGGTAAATGCAGTAGTCATCTCTTTTGACAGTTTGGTGAACATTTTTGAAAATGCTTCTGTAACCACCGACATAAGCAAGATGGAGGTGTTGCTGATCACGTTCAGTATCTTCGTTTCTCTGTTTTGAGTATTTTGTTGATGTGGCGTGGTATTTTTGCTGTTCGTCTTTGGTTGCATATGGTTCACTATATGAACGCAATGTCATAAGTATTTTATCTATTTAAAAAGTGATTTATATGCGTTGATATCTCTTTTATGGGAGCTGGTTTTTTTCAAAAATGTTTTTTAAGTCGGTGTAGTTATTTCTTTTGAATGGTAAACTTTTACCAATGTAAAAAATGTGAAACGAAATTTGTCGCCCCTATGAAGATACAAGACAAAAAGGATCGTATAATGTACGTGTGTCCAAATTGTAAAAGTCGTAACTGGGGACCTCTTGGTTGGTAAGTTCTTTTCAATTATGTACGATTAGGTTGTTTAAAAAAGAGTTCGATAGTTCGGGAAAGGATGTCGTAAAGCATTTTTTAGTTCTTATTATCTGGAGGTTCCACTGGTCACTAGTTCAGAGAGTCGATAATGTATTTAAACCGTTAATATAAATATCCGTTAAATTTATCTACCCGACACGCCTATTAACATATGGGTTTGGGCTCTTAGAAATGTTTTTTTTTCATTTCTTTCCTCCCAGACTTTTAAGCCCAGACCCGTTTTTACTTGAATGCGACATCCTACTATGAAGTCATTCATACTTGTATAAAGAATAATAAAAAAGGTAAAAAAACAATCTGATTATATCGTGGTGGTTTCGCTGGTCTTGTGTTAATATTTATCTAGGGGTTTTAGATAGTACCTTTCTTCATTTACTTCTTCTTATGAGTTCTCTCTCGGTTTATTTTGCTAGATGAAAAGGGATATATACTCTATCTCCATACTTGCTGAACTTCGACCAAGAACCGACGTGGATGGTGAGGGCGATGCAGAATAAATCAAAGATTAATCAGAAACAAAATACAAGTAATTGTGCCAGCTGTGGAAAGACCTTTGGTCAGAAGGAGATGAAGGTAAGTTACGATTTCGAACGATTTTATTGTTTTCAATGTGACGATGAACGATAACCCAGGATAGTAGCTTTGAGAGCGAGAAGAATAGTTTTTCTATAACGACGTGTTCTGGGGACGTATGGGGCAAAAGGAGATACATCAGGAGATCGAGTCTGCGAGGACCTCTGATGGGTGGGATCTTCGGGTTTTTCATTATCTACCTGAAGGTAACGATGTTATTCGGTTTCCTGTTATTTTATGTCATGGTCTAGCTGCGAATAAGAATAGTTGTGATTTTGGTGAACCAGGGACGATGGAGTGGGAGCGCTATAGTCTTGCAGCGTTTCTATCGCAGCAACGATCTGTCAGTGAGCCGGTGTTTGATGTCTGGGTGCCGGAGCTCCGGGGAGGAGGGCAGCCTTCGTTTGACCCTCGGGTGAATCCTGAAAGATATCGATGGTGCGTCGATGATTATATTGACAAAGATATACCAGCAATCGTCAGGTGTGTTCAGCAATGGTACCAGGAAAAGAAACATGAGGTACCACCGGTTTTTTGGGTGGGGAAGAGTATGGGTGGGATGATCGCCTATGCGTACGGTCAGACCAAGGAGGGCCAGAAAAATCTTAAGGGTGTTGTCACAATAGGCGCCCCAGTTGTTTTTGGAAAAAGCAGCATATTCCTTGAATTTATCACCAGGATTACTCCGCGTAATATATCCATCCCGATTCGCATCATGGAGATCGTTGAGAAATCAAGTGAATTGGCGAGTCATTTCAAGAGGCTAGGGCTAAATCTTGAGAATATCGATCCTATGATACTCCAGACCTATATGCATTTAGGTCTTTCTGGTATTCTTTCATCAAAGGTCCTCTCTCAGTTTTCGTTGTTCTTTAAACATACGGGGTTTTGTCGTTACCCGCAGTACCCTTGGATGTATGATGTCTTCGGGCGTATTCCAGGTTTCAAAAAAATGTTTGCTCCGTATAGTTATACGGAGAATCTATATCGCTTTTCTGCTCCGCTGCTGGTCATCGCGGGTGGTCAAGATAAGATGGCGCCAAAAACAGATATGCTGTATGTGAAGAACCATGTCGGCAGCACAGATGTTACCTACCTGGAGTTTTCAAAAGAAGCTGGGTATCGTACTGATTACGGTCATCTTGATCTTAATTTGGGTCTCTATGCACGAGAGGACGTCTATCCAAAGATTTATGAGTGGCTGCAGGCGCACGGTAAAGAAATGTAATCTATTCTAACGTAAAAATCTGAGAATTCTACATTAATGGAAAAAAAATAAACATTATTTTAAAATTATTTTTGAATTTGGGAAGAAATATGGCATAAATTGGAATTAATTTGTAAAAAATAGATATAAGCTGATTTTCTAATGCACTGAATAAGAAAAAAACAAAGAAGTGAAATCAAATGAAGAAAAGAATAACGAAAAAATGCGTCGGAACACTTCTCGCAAGTATATTACTCACAACTTGCGCAACCGCTATCGTTGGGGCGCAGACAATAAGTACAGCGAAGCTTGAGGATACCGTATGGAATGAAGTTGTTTTTTCCAGAAGTTCAGAAGAACAGACGAAAAATGAATCTCACCCCATGAATGATCCTACACAATTAAATGAAACAATCTTACTAAAAGTAAAAGAATTAACAGAACAGGGAATCAATTTAGAATTCATACAAATCGAAATACAAAACATGCTGAAAAACATAAATATAGATTTTCAAAAGAGGGGACAAAACAGTATGTCTCTAAGAGGTTTTTATGGAAGTGATATCTTCTCTTGCAGAGGATTTGATTAAGACATACTCTTCCCCATCCCCCTTACCCCCGAAGATGGAGTTGTGCCAGTCTTTTTTGCCTCCCCTATCTATGTAGGCACAACTTACATCTTTTTATTTTGAGAATAAAGTAGAATCAAAAATATAACTAACATTTTAAAGATATTATTTTTGCTTATACTAATTTAAGGAGGCTAATAATCTTTTTTTCATCTATTTCGTTCACAGAATAAATCTTGATATGTTTCATTGTTTTTCCACTGCCTTCAAATAATTGCTGCTCCTTTTTCGATAATCCTTTTAATGAAAAACCTAAATTAACATGGTTTTTGAGTGCAGCGATGTAATATTTTCCACAAGGGTCTTCTTTTGTAGAACCATAGCAAGGGACACCTACTTTCATTTCTTCAGTGATATCAGGAAAAGTTGTTAAAATGATCTTCCGTAACCTCCGACAAATCTCCTTTTGAGGTGATTGTTGTTTTTTTATATATTCATTGACGTTAGTATCCATAGTAGTGATTACATAGCTCAATCATTTAAGGTTTACTAAAGGAATGCATTAACAGTTATTTTTGTTAAATTATCATACCTGGCAGGTTTTTATTTCATCAGATGTTTATGAAATTGGTGAGATGTGGGAGAAGATATGTTAAAGCTCCGATCTGCAAGAAGGAAAGATTTAGATGCAATCACAGAAATCTACAATGAAGCTATTATAAAAACAGTAGCGACCTTTGACACAGAGCCAAAGACATATGAAGATCAAAAAAAGTGGTTTGATGATCATGGATCAAAAAACCCGATACTGGTTGCGGAGTTGAACGGTGTGATTGTTGGATGGGCTTCTTTGAGCAAATGGTCTGATCGCTGTGCTTATTCAGATACTGCTGAAATTTCCTTGTACGTTCGAGAGGAGTATCAGGGTAAAAGAATTGGAAGACGTTTAATGGAAGCGATTATAAAAGAAGGGAAAAAAACTGGGTTGCATACGATTATTGCAAGAATTACTGAGGGAAACGAATTGAGTCTTCATCTTCATCGATCTGTTGGATTCACTAAGATCGGGATCATGAAAGAGGTTGGGAAAAAATTTGGGAAACTGCGTGATGTTCATCTCATGCAAAAAATCTACAAAAATCATTGAATCGATTGACCATCTCATAGTCATATCAAGTAGATATTTTTTTTATAGAATTTTGATCTCTGTTACGATATGTGAAGTTACTCTGCTACAAGATTCGATTATAAATCAGGTAATCATGATGAGAATCTGAGGAGTTTATAGGGGAAAAAAACAAATAATACTCATACAACTATTTTTTGCAGTTAAATGGAGCTACAAAACATTAATGTTGAGGGTAGAATTACTTCTCTTTGATGAAAACAACTGAAATACAAATGAATAACATTACAGATATTTCAGAGACACTTCTTATTCCTCTCTACTGTCGTGCCCGAGAAACCCAATCGAAAAATCCTTTAATCAATGACAGAAAAGCAGTTGAAATCACAGAAAAACTCAACAACGTTTTCGCTACGTCCACCTCACCATTGCATCGACGACTTGCGAAAGGAAAATTACGAAGGTCTGCAAACAAAAAATTTACCGTTTTTTTTGCGATTCGAACAAGAAAATTTGATCGATACTGTCAGGAGTTTCTCAGCCGTACTCCAAACGGGGTTATTGTGGAACTTGGATGTGGTCTGAGCTCGCGTTTTTCAAGGATTGATAATGGGGCTGTGGAATGGTACGACCTTGATCTTCCGGAAGTTATTGCAATTCGAAAACAATTTTTCCAGGAGACAGCACGGAGCCATATGATAGCCTCCTCCGTGTTTGACTTTCAATGGATGGAACAGATTGCAAAGACAAAGAACACGATACTTTTCATCGCGGAAGGATTGCTTATGTACCTTTGTGAAGATGACGTTAAATCTCTCGTTCTTGAAATTCAACATCGATTTCCAGGATGCGAACTCGTCTGTGAAGTGGAGAGCGAGTTTATAATAAACGTCCTCAAAAAAGAACGATGGAGGAAAAAATTCCAACAGGATTATCATTTCGGACCGGATGTAACCATGCATTTTGGTATACAAGATGGAAAGGATTTTGAACACTGGGGTCAAGGTATCCGATTTCTTGATGAATGGACCATTTTCGATGATCATGAAAAAAAACTAGGGTGGATGAATCTCTTTGCCTTTTCTAAACGACTGAGAAAAGCCCAATGGATCGTGCATTATCAATTACAATCTCTTTAAAGATTTTAAAGAAAAAAATTGTTCATTACGATGAAGAAACGGGTAGCAATGTAACAGAACATTCATACAGATCATCAGGTGTAGTTATGATATCGAATCAAACATGAATTACTACGGGTGAATAATCTATGTATAACCCTCTTGAATTATCTAAAAAAATTGAAAAGATAGTTGTTGAAAACAATTTGAAGAAATATTATCGTTTCAGACCAACTGGATTTTATGGTGGTATTGCTACTGCTGACACGGTAGGGTGTAATTTACGATGTAAGTTTTGTTGGTCAAGTAATAGTGTATGGAACGCAATGGACACGGGTGAGTTTTACTCATCCGAAGTGGTAGCGGATACCCTCCAAGGTATCACTGATAAAAAGGGTTATCATCAACTACGTATCTCTGGTGGTGAACCTACAATTGGGAAACAACATCTGATACAAGTATTAGAAAGTATCAAATCTACCTATGTGTTTATATTAGAGACGAATGGTATACTATTAGGGTACGATAAAAAATACGTTGAGGATCTCTCTATATTTAAAAATCTTCATGTGAGAGTCTGTCTGAAAGGTGCTGACTCTGAAGAATTCTCTCTTTTTACAGGGGCAGAAATAGGTTTCGAGTACCAACTTACCGCTTTGAGGTATTTACGAGATGCACATATGAACTTTAATATCGCGTTAGTGTCAACGCATCAGGAGAAAAAACAGAATTTTTTCAAAAAGCTTGTAGAAATGAACCTCGAGAAAGTCATGATAGAAGAGGAAGAAATAAAACTCTATCCCATGGTGAGAAACCGATTACAGAAAGAAAAATTATTACATTATTTTGAATAAAAAAAATTCGTTTTCCTTCTCATAAATTCTATTTTTATCAATGAGTTTTACCAATGATTAACACTTATTAAGTTTTATGGGACGAGAAAATAGTAAACGAAGTGTATTAAAAATTAATGATAACGACGTGTTTTTATCGTATCTAATAAATCCAATTCTTCTTGTGTCAGATACTCTAATTTCCATTGTTGATCTTCATTAACCATCATTTTTCTTTCCTCCATAATAGGTAGAAGTGCTATAAGAGAGACGGGATTGCTGATCTATTTTCCCCCTATATTTTATATATTTCATTAATGCCTGAAGGTCTTTTTTGGTTTATATAATTAAGAAATAGGTGAGTGAAAGTATTTGTTGGCTTTGTCTCAAAAGTATTCCTCTTCCACATATTTCCTCAACAACATCATCAAATTATACACAATGATTTTCAACGCGATTTCTACCTGTTGAACACCTCTTTTAATGGAGGCGACAGTGCCTCC
>CABMCU010000011.1 GCA_902384685.1 uncultured archaeon
ATATTTTATTACGAGTAACTCTTTTTAAAAATAGAAAAATTCTACGAGAATACGATTTTCTGTTGGAAAGATTACTCAGTAGAAGAGAAGCGAAAAGCAAAACAATTCTATCCTATACTTTTACAAAATTAGAAAAATACCTTGATAAGAAAATTAATAAAGTCCCTATTGAAATTGAATTAAATAATATTGAACAAGGTCGTATATCGAGTCTATTTGGAAAAAGAAATATTTTTTTGATAAGTGATACACATTTTGGTCATACGAATATCATAGAATATTGTAAACGTCCTTTCAAATCAACCTCTGAAATGAATCGGAAAATAATTAAAAACTGGAATGAAACTATAAGAAAAAAAGATATTGTCCTTTTCTTAGGTGATATGAGGTTTGGAAGAGGAAGCCCTTCAACAGATTATTGGTTAAAAAAATTGAACGGAAGGATTTATTTCTTAAAAGGTAGCCATGAACACGACACAAAATCAAGAATGACTGACTATTATAACAAACTTATTGTTAAGTATCATGGTAAGAGATTTTTATTAGTTCATGACCCAGCAGATATCCCAAGCGACTGGAATGGATGGACTATATGTGGACATCATCATAATAATCAACCAGAAGAGTTTCCTCTTGTAAATGGAAAAACGAAATTGATTAATGTTAGCGTTGAATTACTCAATTATACCCCTTTGAATATTAACAAATTGTTTGAACTTGATTTTGAGAATATTGTATTTATGAAAAAAATTGACAGCATTCCAATTATGAAAAAAACATGAGTTAAAATCCATCCACTTTATGCTCTATATTCGCAATGATGCTTTGGCAACTGAAGCAGATGTTGGTGTGATTGTCTGGTTCGATTTCGCCATGACAAATCTTGCATTGCATGGTGTACAATCAATGCCCCTATTAATTAACTCTATCACTATTTTGTCTATTAAGATGGAACCCAGTGTGAGAAATGTAAGTTTTTTCAGCTAAAAAAACCGACATAAATGATAGAATTTATAAAACAATTAAAGTTCAAGGAATTGCTAGCGAGGGGTGAAGGAATGTCAACTTTTGGACAACGTGTCAAAAAGGCGTGGAAAAATATCGATGCGATGAAGCAGAAAAACAGCGATGCTAAACAGAAGAAAGACAAGAAATAATTCCAACCGTAATAATTTCTCAACCACCAAGGTGTCGTTACTAAAAAAGAGAAACGTGGGAGTGAGAAGAACCCACGTTTCGTTTGACGTTTCTTTCCCAAATCGGCAGGATTTGAGGACAAAAACATATAAATATCGATGATGAATACGGGAGTAAAATAGGACGGGAGAAACATGGAAACAGTCTGTCATATTGAAATCCTTAAAGATGGGAGAGATTTCGTTGCACGAGCGCATCTTGCTAATGGCTCAGTGAAAGAATATCGCCATCAGATCTTCGAAGACGTACTCACTGAAATGGTTATCGACCTTCAGGAAGAACTCAGCGAATAACCATTCTCCAATTTATTTTCCTATAAAAAAAAGAAAATAGAATTGTTTTGTTTAACCAGGTAATTTTATAAACGAGGACAGAACTAAAACACCGATCATCACAAAGATTAACGCGTACATGATATAAACCCAGAGTTTTCGTCTCTTTGTTAAACCTTGATATCGTTGCTTACATTCATCAGAACACATCGTTTCAGTGTCTGAGGCAGGGATTGCTTTTCCGCAGATCTGACAATGTATGTGTTGTGGGATTTTCTCTACCATATCGATCATGCTATGTATATAATATTACTATAAGAAATATCCTCCTATGACTTAATTACGACTTCTCCATTCACTACATCAATGTCAATGATTGAGGTAATCGGAACATTGAATTCTTTGCTGATTTCCTGTATATGAGAACCTTTATTGATTGCGATAAATACCCCTTTTACGGTTACACTCATTTTTTTAAATACAGATAGAACTGCCCGTAAGGTACCACCAGTACTCAGAACATCATCGACAATCACGATTGTGTCTCCTCTCTGTAATCCATTAATATATAATTTAGATTTTGAATACCCGGTAACCTGCTCAACAGAAACCTCACCGGGTAACCCGTACTCGCGCTTACGGATAATCGTAAATGGTATTCCCAGATCAAGTGATAACGCGGAAGCAAGTGGGATTCCCATTGCCTCCATAGTTACAATACGATCAAATTTTCCATATTTCTTGATATGTTTCTTCATCTCATTAGAGACATCTTTTAACAATTCAGGAGTAATATACGGTACTCCATCTGTAATTGGATGAATCACATAATCGTAATCACCTTTTTTCACAATCGGGGCTTCATACAAAGATTTCTTTAGATGCTCAAGACTCATAGTTCTCCAACCTCTTCGCATGCTTTTTTTAAAGACGGTATGAATTCATCGATAATCTTTTTTGTGATTTGCGACATGAGAACTAATCGAATGCAGGAAAGCCGCTCCACTTTGTTTACCCGCCAACCTTTCTCGGAGAGTTTTTTTACGATTTGCCCGGGTTTTTTCAGTTTAACTCCCACGATATTCATTGTTGGTCTTATCACTAGAGACAGTCCAAGTTCTTCGAGTCGTTTTTTTGTATAGTTTGTCACATTCATGCAGGATTCAACCATGCTTTTATATCCTTGAAAACCTAGGTATTGAGTGACCGCATATGCGGCCGCTACTGGAGCTCCTGATCGCGTACCAAGAATGCCTGCTTGTTTCTCACAACTGATATAAGGAGACTCTACACTAATACTCTCAAGCCAGTGTTTCTGTCGAATCATAAGTGTACCTAATGGAATCGCTGAGTACCCCATCTTATGTGAATCTATTGAAATTGTGGATACTCCTTTTAATTTAAAATCAAACTGCGGAACGTTATAATGTAGTTCTCTCAGAAAAGGGATGACAAAGCCGCCGAACGCTGCGTCCACATGTAAAAAAATATGCTCATCAGAACAAATATCACTCAGTTCTGGAATTGGATCAATAGTTCCAAGTTCAGTTGAACCGGCAATACCAATAACTGCAGCAATTCCTTTATGGATCTCCTTTTTCATTTTGGTAATATCCATTATATACTCGCTGGTTAATGGTAATTCTATTGGTTTCATGTTCATGAGAGAAGCGATTTTTTGAAAGGAGAAATGAGCATTTTCTGAAAGAATCACTTCTTTTTTTCTTGATAGTTGTTTGGCGATCCACATCGCGGTGATGTTTCCCTCAGTTCCCCCACTTACTATTTGTCCTTCCGATGTTTTTGGAGCATGGAGAAGTTTGGAGATAAAAGCGATAAATCGAGATTCTATTTCTTTAGTCCCGGGACATAACTCAGGATCGCCAAGATTTGTTTCTAAAAATTGTATGTATGCTTCCCGAGCAATAGGATGCGGTTGTGTGCACATTGAACCAAGAATATGACCGCTAGAAAAACAAAAATCACGTTGTTGAAAACTTACCAGCTCTTTGAATATTTTCTTTTCTTTTTTCTTATTAATTGAAGCCATTACAAGGGATAAGACATATCCGTTAAAAAACTTTACAATTTCTTTTATAACCTACCCGTATTAGATTGATAATGATGTTTAATGGAGAACGATTCTTTTTAGAGAAGATGTGTACAACAATGTTTTTATAAAGGAACGTAGATAGTAAAGCAGTGTGAAAAAAATGAAAATTAAGTTTCTGAATAAGAAAGATAAGGACAAATCTCGAGTATTAAAACAAAAGGAAAACATCACTGATAAAAAAGAAGCTGCAGAAATTACAAAAAAAGAGAGAAACATCTTTCAGATACCTGGTTTTAAGCAGTATAATGCATTGATGAAACTAAGAATTGCTGTGAGTTTAATTTTTTTCCTTTGTACAATCTCGATGATCTTGATTTTTGTTGGGGGTTGGGTGATTTCCGCTATCCTACTTTTGATTGGTTATGTTTTACTTTTTATTCTCATGATTAAGTTATTTATGACGAAGAGGTTATGATATAGTAAAACAGGAGAAGAATAAAACCATCACATTTTAATATAGGTAAATGTATTTTGATTACATGATGCAAAAAGACACTTGGAAGCCAGAAGAAGTGACCACTTTTCTCAAATTACCGGTCTATACTCGTGAAGGGGTCTATGTTGGTCATGTCAAAAACGTGTTTTTGGAGATGGAAGAAAAGAGAGTTGGAAGCCTCCTTGTCACAAACACTAATCCATCGCTTGTTGAAGGGAGCGTCGACGTCGCTGTTCCATACCGATGGGTTAATGCAGTTGGCGATATTATTATTCTCTCAAATTTCCCTGGAAAAGTCGCAACAAAGAAGGACAAAGGATCAGATAAAACGAAAAAAACCAAAGAAGACGACACGAAAATCGACGTGATTGAGTAAGATAGAATATTCTTCACCGTTTATTGGTAGAAAAGATTCTGCATGTATCTTCCTTTTTCTATGTACATCATTTTTTCTAATGCAAATATTTTTATATCAAGTTAGTTATATATTATCATGTACATACAACCTTCTTCAATGTGGAAGAACTGTACAACAAAGCTTATATACCCAGAAAATAAAGTAATATCTGTAGAAATAAGAATAATGGTGGAATTATGACAAAAAAATTCAAAGCTGCAAAAACAAGTATCGTAGCAGGAATAGTACTCGTCAGTGTTATTATTGCTATTTTCCCCACCGCTTCAGCTGGACTTCTATTTAATCTTCAAGGTGTTGTAACTGTGTCTTGGGAGGGTGGCGCAGCACAAAAACCCGTGATTCCTCGAGGGGAATTACGAGTATTAAGCTTAAATATTACATATTATGTTACAAAAGGTTTGTTTGGAGCAGGGCTGCTAGCAGCCTATAATGGTAAACAAATTGTTATAACAATTGAAATTACAGAGACACCCTCTTGGTGTACTGCAAATATCGCGCAAGGAACAATAGCAGCACAAGTTATCCCAAATGGACAATTTCATGCATCAACGACCTTAACTCTACAAGTAGCAGATGATGCCCCAGCATATGGTTTAGGTAGCATAAAAGTGAAAGCAACAGCAGCAGCAGGTGGTCTAATCCAGGGATATCAAAACGATTTTACTCTTAGTTTTATACCAGATTACAAACCATTAATAAAACCAACATTACCACAAACCAATTCAAAAGAAATAGGACCGATGGATACCGCAACATTTCCTATCCTTATTGAAAACCTTGGAAACGCCAGAACTGTCGTGTTATTGAATGTCGTTAACGTTTCAAATGGTTGGAATGCAGTAGTCACCTCACAAGTCACTCTAGAAGAAGGATCTGGATCAACCGCTACTGCTTACCTTGTCATAAGACCACCAAAAGGATTCGGATATCACTATGATGAAAAAACAATCATGATATCAATGCAGCCAGTGAAAGCAGATAACTTCAATCAAAAAGGAGAAATCACCTATGAAACATTCCTTGTGCAAAGTAGAGGGTTTTCGACACCAGGATTTGAAGCGATAACATTTATTGGGGCTTTGGCAATAGTATTTATCATCATGGCCTGCATTAGGAAAACGAAAAAATAAACCCATTTGTTCATCTACTTTCCTTAATAAAAGGGGGAATTTCAATAAAAAATAATAAACTTATTACGTTTATCATTATTGCATTAATTCTATGTCCGATCCTCATTCCAGAGATTCAATTATCTGAAGCAGCATCTACTACAGGAAGCCATCAATTCCCACTGATGTATTGGATTGGTTATCTATTGGGAAATCTTATCCCAATAATTAGTTTTGCAGATGCATATAAGGCAGTCCCTTCGAATATCACGATTGGTTATAACGAAAAGGTGACGATTCAAGTTGGCGTTGTCGATATGAAAACTGGTGAATTTGCACCACCATTTTACCTATATGGTTTGACCGCACGTTATTTATCTTTTTCGGCTGAATTCCCCCAAGGTAATCCTGGTGGTGCTTGGTTTGTAAATTTTGATCCACCACTTATTTATCAGACACCCACAAATCTTTTAGTTACAAATGCGACCATTTCATTAGCATCTCCACCAAGTGCAAGCAACCCAATTCAAAGTACAAACATTACGATAAAAATCGTTAATATGTGGGTTGCAGGGGATCTATGGTTTGCAGGAAAACAACCAGGTTTCGAACCGTTATATAAAAAAATTTTCTGGGTTCTTGGGGCTTTTACTGGCGGATATGGATTTTTGAGCGGAAAAGTTCTTCCAGAGTATATTAATGTCAGTGTCCTTGTTACTGTAAAACCGTATCATAGTGTAAAAATCCAAGCAGTGCAACCAGAAAAACTCACCCCAAACGAAATCACCTCCATTCCTATATTAATAGAGAACCAAGGGAATTACAACGACACTTTTAGCTTCCAGATAAAAACGAAAACCGGCTATCCACTCATTTTAACCAACAACGTAACCAACACGCTACAACCAGGAGAACAAGGACAAGCAATAGTCGGAATTGCTGTTCCCGCTAATATTATCGATACAGGAACACTCCATTCACTCATAATTGAAACCTATTCAACGGAACAACCAAACACCAGCATTGCAACTCAACGAATCTTTCTTGAAACACAAGGATTTTATTTCTCTGAACAAAACATTGTCTACACCCTAGTTTTTGGTTTTTTTATTTTATTTGTTTTATTCCTCCTTATTTATTGGAGGCGAAAGGTCTCTGGAAAAATCTATATAAAGCCAGAAAAACCATGGAAAATCCCTGAAGAACAACAATACCTTCAAGAACTCAAACAAACCGATAAAAAAGCATACGAACAAGAACGCGTCATGATGAAAGACGAATACAAATCAGCGTCACGCTGGTACAACGACTATCGAAAGGCATTAAGAAAAAAACCGGAAGAAAAAAAACTAACAAAACCCCTCTCAACTATTTTCAAGAAAGCAAAAAAAACACTGAAAATAACAGAAAAACCAGAAAAAAAACCAGCAAAACCGCTTTCAGTAATTTTCAAGAAATCAGAAAAACCACTAAAAACAGAACAAAAAAAGAAACAGCCAAGCATCCCAGCTGAAGAGATAACATTAGAAAAAGCTTTGGCAAAAATCAGAAAAGAACAGGAAAAACAACTCCGAAAGATGAACATATAATCATCTTTTTCTTCTATGATAATTCATGAGGATCCTGAGGGAACAACCTGAGGATTCTCGTGTCACTTTTTCAGCATCTTTATCAATCACCTCACATTTAATGGTTATTGATGGTGAGATCGTTTGACGACG
>CABMCU010000012.1 GCA_902384685.1 uncultured archaeon
ACCTTCCCACTTACATTTAGAACATACATAGTCATTTGTTCTTCGTCTTTTTTTGACGAGTACAGAATCGCATTTTGGACAGGCACTCCTTTGTCTTGGTTTCCTAGATTCTGCACATATCCGGCGACGAGCATATTTTTTGATCACATGTGCGTCATCTTCCTCCATAACTATTCCACTTTGTAGACCAACTTCTGAAATCCTTCTGCACGATATTCCGCGAAATTGAAATCTGACCACTTTAACTCTGTTGGTAAGTCTAACAGAACTTCATAGACGTCGCACCAGTCTTTGCCAGGTACTCTTCGCATCGCACGCCCTACCCGCTGTGTGTAGGTGATCGGCGACTTTATCGCATTAGCCATTACGACTACATCTACCGAAGGAATGTTTACACCTTCAGATCCCAATTTTCCAAATATTATACCAGATATATCTCCAGACTCTAAGAAACCAAATACTGAGCTTCGTTCGTCAGATGTCATACCCTGGTCAATTACATTAACATTTACTCCCTCATCTATCAATGAGCTGGCATACATGTCCCTAACGAACACATCTTCCGCATTTACATAGTCTGTAAATAACAAGAATTTTCTATCTCGAGCAGCTATATTTTTACATGTATTGACAATAAAATCTTTCTTCTTTTGAGATGAAGCACTCTTCTTTTTGATCAACCTACTATATTTGAGCCCTGAAAGTCCACTGTCTTGCACCTCATTTGTTACACCATGATCTACTATTATCGGAGATTGGAATCTCGGCTCGGCTAATATTCCTCTATTGATCAACTCTCTTATAGAGACCTTGCTTTGCACATCGCCGAGCTGGCCGAAAACGTCCCTAGTCATCCCATCCATTCTATCTATCGTAGCAGACAATCCGAGTTTATATGGAGCTCTTATAACGGCGTTCACCTTTCTGAACATCTGCGCGGGACAATGGTGACAATTTTTGACATTAAATCCATTAACCAAATAGTTATGATCTCTGTCGACAGTTAACGTATGACCCTGCTCATATCCTCTATATTCGTGTCTTAAAATATCCAGAAATATAAAATCTCCACTTACTTTGCTTTTCCAAACGTCGAAATCGTACATATATTTCTGTATTTTAGCATTTTCGGCAATGATCTCTGTACCATCATCCCTTTTGTGAGGATATAATATATCAGACACAATACCGTCAGTCGCATGTACCAAGTATTTCTTCTTTATAACCTCTCTGCTTTCTTCTTCAAGACCCCAGGAAGATATTATATCCTTTTGTGAAGACGTCCTGCTACTATTTACAATGCATATTATTCTATCTCTCTTCTTAGTCCCCTTGTTATACAGTTCTAAAACTTTGTCTCTAATCTCTTTTCTTTCTTTATTACACTCGTCGATATACGCTAGATACAGTCCTATTAATTCTCCTTCTTTCTCTTTTTCTGGGCAATATCTATAACCTATATCCAAATATCTTCTTAAATTATCAACTTCATTTCCTATTGTAACAATTATCTTCTTTGTGATAGAACCATCCTTTCTGATATTTCCATCTTTGACATCAATATTACTAACATTTATATCAAACTCACTGAGCAATTCTCTAAGTTGTTCAGCAAGATTTATTCCGCCACCTACAAGATCAGATCTTTTATATATTGCGAACCTTGGAACAAAGAAAGACTTCTTTAAGTTATTATCTTCTCCCCCTCTAAATCCAGGGTTTGTACCTTCCGCACCAAGATATCCTGCAAGAACCTCTCTTTTGATGTCACGACTCCCACTCATGATCCAATCAGGGATACAGTAATTCTGGTTAGTTTTTCTTCCAATTGGAAATCCTAACTTAATTAGCCTATCAGTCAGATATTTGTTCAACTTTATCGAACTGACGCTTCCATTTACCTCCAAATTGCCATACAATACAGAATTTATATTGCTTGATAACTCTCTTTCTTTACCTATACCACTTGGATATCCCAATTTTTTCATGTCATAAGACATTCTTGACAATCCTCTATTGTCTCCGCCTGCCCCTCCTTGAAGATTTATATCGATCCATCCATCTCCAAGCATATAACCAAATATCCTGGCTATAATACAATCTTCTCTCATATCACATGGTCTCATAAGAGACCTTGCCACATTTCTTGCCTTTTCGATCTCTACAAATTCCTCAGTTCCATCATTCTTTCTTGTCAAAACCTTGTGATCAAGAGAACATACCAACTCGTCTCCAGTTTCAACTATTGTTCTGTACATATGTTTAAATCTGGTAGTAATTTTCTTATATCCATTATTCACCAGATTGTCGTCTTTATCTTTTGACCATACTTGGAACACGTCTCTTTTACAGTCACTTCCATGTCCCAAGTCTTCATATTTTATGATACCATCTTGTGTCCAAATATCGCTATCTATAGGGATGCATTCGTCAACCAGAATCAATCCAAACTTATATTGTGATATCTCGTTTATATGATTGACAAATGTTTGAAACGTCGCGATTACTATATCTTTTCTTATGTTCTCATCAAAATCTCCACTTCTTACTCCAAGCCTCATTGCCGCCCTATCCTTGTCAGTTAATCCTCCTCCTACAACACCGACCTGAGACATTATCCCAGGACCAAAAGATTTGATCAAACTATCATTCCAAACATTGATAAGTAGATCTGACGTATGGACAAGTATCAATGTCTTACGACCGGTCTCCTTTATGGCTCTACATCCGATAATTGTCTTCCCGGAGCCAGTGGGCGATTTCAACACCCCTATTGATCCTGCAGACAACCAATCTCCAATCATCCTCTCTTGAAAGTCATACAAGTTGATCCTAAAGTCTGGAAATATGACATTCCTAGCTCTAAAAATTTCTATATCTTCATCTCTTACTTGATACCCCTTTATTCTTAAAAACCTCATCAGAAGAGGAGCAAATCCAACGCTTGTCCTCACGATAGTATTTCCCTTTTCTAATTTCTTAATGATATATACATATATTATATTGACTACTTTCTGGAATGTTTTGAATACCCACGATTTATAATTAACTATATCTAAGAAATCCAAAGTATTAACCCCAGAAAGACTGAAGTAACAATACTTGTCATTTAACGACATCTGGCATTTTTTTACAATCTCAAAATGTTTTTTTAAGTCAGCAAGACCGACCATTCTACTCTCCCATTA
>CABMCU010000013.1 GCA_902384685.1 uncultured archaeon
CACAAATCATAGTAACCCGTAAACCATCTAAGAGATTATGAAACGATGTTGTTTTTCCAAAAGTCAAAGCTTTGGGGAAATAAGTCTCAAACATATCAAAAACGAATCCAACCGCGACATCCTCAACAAGATCAACCTCATGAAGAATATCAGACCGCCACGCGGCTATTTCTACCGCGATTCTGCCGCCTCCAGATTCAACCGCATTATGCCCCATTTTTTTCAAACAGGTCACAATGTCTTTTTCCTTGAATTTTGTTCCAAGAATTGTATTGATATACATAATCGATATACTTTTTTTCATTGGAGTAAAATCAGGAGTAACAATTTTCTTGTCATCATCCAGTACCGTGGTTTGATAGATTTTTCCCCCTCGTTCTGCAAGCGTAGTTGTCACGATATTGAGCGCATGATTAATCGCTTTTCTATCCGTTCCAGTCACATCGATAAAAAGATCTTTTGTGCACGGGGTAACCTCTGTTAAACTACCATTAATGATTGGTGGGAATGACAACACGTTATTATCGATATCGACAATCAAAGGGTACTTATTAAAACCTTGAAGGAGAGAAGCATATTCAACACCTTTCTCATGTTTTTTCAAAATCTCACGCAGAGTCATCGACTCATCTTTGGCAAGAGGAATAAATGAGACAGCGTCAGGGTCAACCGCCTTGTAGAAAAAAGGTGGTGTGACCGGTTCTGCATCATGGACACCGATAGCAACTTTCTTTCTATTACGCCCTAGCCCGACGTGAAGTTTTTCTTGTAATCCCATGAGTGATGTAATCAATTCATCAGACATGTTTATGTTTTTCACTAAAGCTGTGACCACAAAGGGTCTAATTTTTTTTACTGATGGATCTACGGTTAATATGACATCTGAAGTCGCGGTCTCATAAGTTTGTAATCCAGTCTTAAATTCGAAGAATGCTCGTGATGCACGTGCGATACCTTCGACTGAGGTGAGGTCTGGTCTGTTTGGGAAGAACTCAATATTTATCTCATCAGCGGTAACATGGCTGAAATCACCCCCGATCATCGGAAGTTTTTCAATGAGGTTTTCCTTAGAAATATTATAGCCAAGTAGGTTAATGAAATCGTTATATTTGAAAGTAACAAGTGGCATATAAACACATGAATGGAATGGAGGTATATTTGATTTTGGTGAACTATTAGGATATGTTCTGAGTCTAATAAAAGTTTATATACAGTAATTGTTTTTATTTTTTAAAAAGATGGCGAAAACTCTCATCCTTAATATTGATCGTGACGATGATTTTGGTAGAAAAGCTCAAGTGAAAAGCCCGATTATTGGAGTCCAAAATAACTTAGATGCAGCGAATAAACTCGGGCTTATTGATGCTGAAGATTCTGATTTGAACGCGATTTTTTTTGCTATCTCTATTTATGAATCTTTAAAAAAAGAAGCAAAAGATATTGACATAGCAACCTTGTGTGGAGATATCAACGTTGGAGTAAAATCAGATCAGAAACTTGCTGACCAACTTGACACGGTCATCAAAGAGACCAATGCAGAAGACGCTATCGTTATCAGTGATGGTGCTGAGGATGAACATATACTTCCAATTATACAATCCCGATTGAAGATCACCTCGATTCAACGTGTGAACGTAAAACAAAGTAAACAAATTGAAGACACCTATTATCGGATTATAAAACTCCTTGATGAGGATAAAGTAAAAAAACAATTTTTTTTGCCTATTGCTTTGATCTTAATCGTTTGGGCTATCTTTGCTATATTTGGTATGGCAGCGAGTGGATTTGGAGCCATCTTATTTACCCTGGGTATTTATCTGTTGATTCGGACATTCAACTCAGAGAAAAAAGTCGCGGTAATATGGCATGAATTCCGATCAGGTCTATTGACAGGACGACCGTCTTTTTACACGTTCATTATTTCCATTGTCATCATTGTAGTGAGTGTGTTTTACGCTTACAATAACACATTTTATCAAGAAATACCCCTCGTTGTTATGATATTGAAGTTCCTTGGTGGTATTACCTGGGGAATTGTTGCGGCTGGATTGCTCGCTGCATTTGGAAGAGTAACTGACCTCTATATTAGAGAAAAAAAAATCCTTTGGTCATACTGGGTTGTTCCATTTTCATTGTTTGGGTTTGGGTTTATCGGATCAATTCTTTTTGATACTTTCAGTCAAGTTATCTGGGAATATTCCAAAGGAAATGGGTTTTTGATAGATCCATTCTACACGCTATCATTCTGGGGTTACATTATCGTAGGTATCATGATTGTTTTTATCGGGGCAGTTAGTTATCATTATATAAAAGAGGAATTCATTTACGAGAAATATGAAGTTGATATTGAAAAACAAACGCAGAAAATGTTAAGAAACCAAGCGAAATGAACCTTTTTCAATTACTTTAATAACTCTTGTTGTATTCTGCGCTAGAAACTATGTCAATTATTGAAAGCATCTTGGTTTTTATTGCAATCATTCTTTCCTACGCTGGAATCGTATTTCTTCTATATAAAAAAGGAGTATTAAAAAAACACAACATCTCCTTTTATGGACCTGCGCTCATGTGGCGCACTGAAAAAGGAATACAATTCCTGAAAAATCGTGCAAAGCATGAACGATTTTGGAAGATCTACGGAAACACAAGCATCATCTTTTGTTTCATAACAATGGTATTGATGACGGTTTTGATGATAATGACTGCCTGGTTGGTTTTTGGGTTTACTCCTGCGCAGCGAAATGCCCTACCTGGCCCAGAGGTTGCGTTAGTCCTTCCGGGTATTAACCCGATTCTGCCCCTTGAATACCTTGGATATATTCTTCTTGGTTTAATCATCGCGATCATGGTTCATGAGTTCTCCCACGGAATCCTTGCGTTAGTTGATAAACTTAAGGTAAAATCTCTGGGCATTCTTTACTTAATTGTTCCTATTGGAGCGTTCTGTGAACCAGATGACGAGGACGTGAAAAAAGCACGGATTTTATCACGTATGAGGATTTATGCAGCAGGTCCTACCGCAAATTTCGTTGTTGTTCTCTTGTGCATCTTATTGTTCTCCGTTGTATTCATGCCAGCGGTACAACCTGAAACCCAAGGAGCAATTGTTTTTACAATTGATGATGATTCTCCTGCTTCACAAATCGGACTTCAAACAGGAGTCATTATCACCAGGTTAAACGGCACGATGATTCACTCAGGAGAGGAATATTTCAAGGTGTGGAATAACACCAAAGCAAATCAGACCATCAATATTACCTATATGAAAAGTGGTAATCTGCATACAACACAAGTGTTACTTAGTGATAAATATATTCAATATGCAAGACGAACTACAGTATATATAAATAATGAATCATACAAAGGAAAAGGCTATCTTGGTGTACAATCATTACTCCGTGACTCAGTCTTTCAAGAACATCTTGCTATTTTGAAAAACCCGTTTTTTGATTTTCCGCGAGGTTTACTCACGTTCTATAGTCTTCCTCTATTAGGGTATTTCGCAGGTTACAATCCTATTATCGCACCATTCACCGATGCTTACGTTATTACTGGTCCGCTAAGCATTCTACCTACTTCTCTTTTTTGGATAATCATTAATGCTATTTACTGGATTTTTTGGTTGAACCTTGCAGTCTCCTTATTTAACGTGCTTCCTATGGTTCCACTCGATGGCGGCTTCCTCTTCAATGATGGCGTACGAGCGGTTATCATTCGACTGAAAAAAGGAATCAAAGACGAAACAAAAGAAAAAATCGTAAAAAACGTCTCTCTTGCAATTTCACTAATGATCTTGGTATTAATCCTTCTCCCTTTTATTATGAAATATGTATAACAAGTTTTAATGGAGAAGTTCAGCGCCTTTTACGATGTTAATTGTACACGATGGTGATAACTTCATACTTGCTTTTCGCAACGCTTCTTTTGCAGGGTTAAAGAATTGTTCTGTTGTATCAAGAGTCATTAAGATCTGATTCATTTTTACCCGAGCAGCAGTGCCTACTGGTTTCCCATAAGCTCGTCGCATTCCCATAGATACACGGTCAGCTCCTGCCCCAGATGCTTGTTTATTTTCACGGATCACAATGTGAGGATAGACTTTAATACGTAAACAATAGTTAGCTGATCCTATATTTTTCTCAAGAGCTTTGTTCGCTGAAATACGTGCGGATTCTAATGCATTATGTCGTAACTGGCATTTCTCATTGGTGTTTAATGACAATTGAACAGGAAATTTCGCAGTTTTATTTCCAATGACAAACTGCGTAAGAAGAGACGCTGGGACACCACCCATATACTCTCTTCGAGTTGTTGCCATACTTTTTACTGAACGGATCATTCTTGCTGGTTTTCGTGACATAATTCTCACCTAGCTGTAAACAGATTCGCTAGGAAAATCGAAATAAGCATACTATTTATAACACTTTTTACTCCCGAACCAGTAACACCTTTTCAGGAGGACATCCGAACCATAACCTTTAAAACATGGATTGGCTTGCCTATTTGGATTTGTGAAAAAAACATGAAACATAAATTAGTTATCCCTGGTGATCAACTCTCTACATCCGAAGAATTATTGCCTGGTGATGGAACATTTGAAGAAAATGGAATCATCCGGGCAGCACGTATAGGAACCTATGTCGTAGATGAAAAACATCGCACCGCTGAGGTAAAACCAGCTACTAGTACACCCGTACTTCTCAAGAATGGGGATATTGTGATCGCAAAAGTAGTCATGGCCAAATCAACTATGATAATTGTTGAAGTGGTTCATGTTGCTGGAAAAAATAGATCTATTTCAAGTAACACCGATGCAACCATCTATGTCAAGGAAATCGCACAAGGCTTTATCAAAGATGCATCTACGGAGTACAAAGCTGAGGATTACATTCGTGCAAAAGTCATTCAAGTGAAACCCAGTGTACAGCTTGAAACAAAAGAACGAGGGTTTGGAGCTATTAAAGCACGCTGTTCGAAATGCAGACACCCGCTTGTGAAAAAAAATCATGGTTTGGAATGCGAGAACTGTGGCAACAAAGAACATCGGCGTATCGCAGATGATTACGGAGCACTCGATCTGCAAAAATTATAAAGAAAAAATACAAATAAGAGGGACTGTGAGCATATGGAGTTAAAAACCATTCGAAAAACAAAAACAGAACTCGAACTAGAAATTGTTGGGGAAGATGAGACCATTCTTCATCCTATTACTCATATTTTACTTCAGAATAATGATGTAGACTATGCCGCCTGTATAGCAGATAATCCACTCGCTCCCAAGAAACTATTGTTCATTCGAGTTAAAAAAGGATCTCCTGAAGAAGTTTTGAAAAAAGCAGTGAAATACCTCGAGGATGAGATTAAACAATTCGGTAAGAATTTTGAATAGTCAAAGAGCATCACATCGATGAAAACTCCTGACTTTGAACATCAAATTGGTATCGACACGTTCTTCATAAACGAACCGGGTATTGGTGGAAAACTTCGTGTCCGTATCGATGATTTTCATGTGAAAGAATTATTTTTATATCCCCCGAAAAAGGACCTTGGGCATTTTACTATCGCAGAGGTCTCTGCTCGGAACTGGGAGACGAATACCCTGGTTCATGAGATCGCAGATAGGCTACATTTCTCCCAAAGGCGAATCAGTTTTGCTGGAAACAAAGATAAACGAGCATGGAGCACCCAACTGATGTCGTTTGAGCGGGTTTCTCCAGAAAATTTATCTCAGTTAAACATCAAAGACGTTTCCTTTAATAATATCTATCAATCTGATGTTCCTGTGAGGATCGGAGATTTATTAGGAAATCGATTTGAGATAACAGTACGGAATCTCGATGCAGGATTATTACCAGAACAAATAAAGAAACTGGTAAGTCCAATTGTAACTTGGGGAGGCTTCCCGAATTTTTATGGGATACAACGATTTGGTATTATTCGACCGATTACCCATCTCGTGGGAAAACATATTGTCCAGAGCGATTTCGAAAAAGCGGCCATGATATATATCGCCCACCCAATGATTGGGGAAAACGAGGTGACATATTCATTACGGGAAGAACTTGAAAAGACACGGGATTACGCGAAAGCGTTCCATTCATATCCTGATACATTGAACTTTGAAAAAGCGATGCTCAATAAACTACTCCAGAATCCAAATGATTTTATTGGTGCATTCAAAGAGCTTCCTAAGAATCTTCTTATGATGTTTGTAAACGCGTATGAATCGTTCATATTTAATAAAATACTTAGTGAACGTATCCAACGAAAAATCCCGATTCATCATGCCATTATTGGTGATATTATCTATCCCGTGAGAAAGAACATTGTAACCAATGATGTCATTCCAGTCAGAGAAACAAATCTCGATAAAGTCAACCTACAAATATCCAAAAAAAAAGCAGTCGTGACTGGATTGTTGATCGGGTACGATACGATTTTTGCAGAAGGTGAAATGGGAGAGATAGAACATACCGTTATAGAGTCAGAAAAAATTGACCCTCGCGACTTTATCATCCCTGATATTCCGTTTCTTTCCTCATCTGGATCGAGACGTCCATTGCTTGCTTTAGTTCCTACTCTTGAGTGGAACTTACATGTCGATGAATTGCATGAAGAAAACCAGGCTCTTACTCTGCATTTTGAGTTGCAAAAAGGATGTTATGCGACCTCACTTTTACGAGAGTTCATGAAATCAAATGACCCAAAGAATTATTAAAGGAACATTCGAAGGGAAACGGTTTTAACGGTATCGGGCCATTACCTGATTACTTTAACGGAAATCACCTTAGTTTGGTGCAAAAAAATGAATCAATCTCCAAAACAGAAATACAATCCAAAGGAAGTCGAAGAAAAGATACAAAAATTCTGGCGAGAAAACGATATTTTCAAAAAATCGATCGAACAACGAAAAGGATGCTCTCCGTACGTGTTTTTGGAAGGACCACCTACTGCTAATGGACTTCCTCATCCTGGTCATGTTCTGACGCGAGTCATGAAGGATTTAATCCTTCGGTACGAAACCATGAACGGTCATTATATTCTACGAAAAGCAGGATGGGACACTCATGGATTACCTGTCGAAATTGAGGTAGAAAAAAAACTTGGTCTTGAGGATAAACAAGCTATAGAAACATATGGCGTGGATAAATTCAACGAAGAATGTAAGAAAAGCGTATTCCGATATGAACATGCGTGGGTAGAAATGACCCATCGAATCGCGTTCTGGCTGGACATGGACAATCCGTATATCACGTTGAAAAACGAGTATATTGAATCTGTCTGGTGGTCGCTCCAGCAGGCCTGGAATAAGAAGTTGCTGTATCGAGGTCATAAGGTTGTCCCGTATTGTCCTCGCTGTGGCACCGCGCTTTCAACACATGAAATTTCTCAGGGATACAAAGTCGTTGAGGACCCGTCCATCTTTGTCAAATTCAAACTGAAGAATGAAGAAGGATATTTCCTTGCATGGACAACAACACCTTGGACGTTAATTTCGAATGTTGCACTCGCGGTTCACCCGAATGAAATATATGTGAAAATACGATCAAATGGAGAAACGCTGATCCTTGCTGAGCAGCGAGCAGCAGTTCTGTTAAAAGGTCAAGAATACGAAGTGCTTGATCGTTTCACCGGAAAAGAATTGGAACATAAAGAATACGAGCCTCTTTTTCCGTACGCTTCTCCTCAAAAGAAGGCGTGGTACGTTGTCATAGCTGATTTTGTTACTATGGAGGATGGTACCGGTATCGTTCATATCGCTCCAGCGTTTGGTGAAGATGACTATACCGTTGGATGCGTTTATGATTTACCTGTTGTGCAATTGGTAAAACTCGACGGGACATTCCCCGAGGAAGTAACGCTTTGGCGTGGACAGTTTGTAAAAGATGCAGATCCAAGTATCATCCAGAATCTTGAGGAACGTGGATTACTTGCTGGAACGAAAAAACATTCACATGAGTACCCATTCTGCTGGCGATGTGACTCACCTTTGCTATATTATGCAATGGAATCATGGTTTATCGCGATGTCAAAAGTACAAGAATCGTTAGTTAAGAACAACAATCAAATAGCCTGGTATCCATCACATCTTCAACAAGGACGGTTTGGTGATTTCATCCGTGAGGTCAAAGACTGGGCACTCTCACGAGATCGCTATTGGGGTACACCCTTACCGATATGGACTTGTTCAAACATAAAATGTCATCATGTTCATTGTGTTGGGAGTGTACAGGAACTCCGCGAACTCAGCGAATCTTTTCCCGAGAACTATGATTTACATAAACCATTTGTTGATGAACTCATCATTAAATGCCCGAAATGTAATACACGTATGATTCGAGAAAAAGAAGTCATCGACTGTTGGTATGACTCCGGTTCATCGTTTTTCGCTCAATGGCATTACCCGTTTGAAAACAAGGAACTCTTCAAAGAAAACTTTCCCATTGATTTCATTTCAGAGGCATTAGATCAGACACGAGGCTGGTTCTATTCCTTGCTTGCAATTTCCACGTTTTTATTTGACAAAAATCCCTATAAAACTGTGCTTACCTTGGGGTTAGTACTCGACAAAGACAATCAGAAGATGAGTAAGAGTAAAAAGAACTACTTGGATCCAACGATTATCCTTAACCATGAGGGTGCTGATGCGTTACGATGGTATCTTATTTCTGCGAATGCGCCATGGATGTCTACCCGATTCTATGAAGAGGCAGTAAAAGATACGCTTGGAAAATTTTTACTTACCTTTTGGAATTCATATATTTTCTTTACAACTTATGCCGTGCTTGATAAATTCGATCCAAAAAAGAAAGGCGTCTCTTCTACAAAAAGAGAACTGCTTGATCAATGGATCTGGAGTCGATTCAACAAACTTATACGAGATATATTGGGTTATATGAAGGATTTCGAAACCCATAAAGCTGCTCGAGTTATCGAAAACTTTGTGATCGATGATTTTAGCAATTGGTATCTAAGGCGTTCTCGGAAACGTCTCTGGGTTGAGGAGCGAACTGATGATAAGCTTTCTGGGTATTTTACAATGTATGAAATTTTTATAGGTTTATCACGGCTTCTTGCCCCCTTCATTCCATTTATTTGCGAGGAGATCTATCAAAATTTAAAAACAACCGAAATGCCGGAAAGTGTGCATCTCTGTGATTACTTGACTGTTGACACAAAGGCAATTGATGAGAATCTTGAGCAAGGGATGAACCAGATTCGTGCTCTTGTTGAATCTGGTCGCGCTCTACGCTCAAAAATCAACATCAAAGGGAGATATCCGTTACAGTCAGCATCGATTGTCTGCTCTAAGAAAATTGAAAAATCAACAAGACCTTTACTCGATCTATTAAAAGAAGAACTTAATGTAAAAACCATTACCTATGCACCGAACTCCAGTGAATTTATGACCAAGACAGTCAAGCCAAACTACGCTCATCTCGGCCCGAGATACAAGGAGAAAGTAAATAACATTTCGCAAGTGCTTGCTACACAGGATACTCATCAATTATATCAACAGCTCCAAAAGAAAAAAAAAGTGATGCTAACTGTTGGTACAGAAAAAATATATTTAACTGCTGAAGATTTTGAAATTACGGAGCATGAGAAAGAACAGTTTGCAAAAGCTACGATACAAGACATTATATTATTTTTAGATATAACCATGACTCCAAAACTAGAAACAGAAGGTCTAGCGCGGGAAATTATACGTCGAATACAATCCATGCGTAAAGAATTGAATCTTAATGTTGAGGATCGGATTAAAACAGAAATCGCTCTTGATAAACTTAAAATAACTGCACTTCAAGATTGGATCGATTATATTAAAGAAGAAACACGGTCAAAAACCGTTTCGTTTGTTGACAAACCAGCAGGGACTCTTTTAAAGAAATGGATGATTGATGAACTGGCTGTCGACATCGGTATAAGAAAATAGAAACCATTTCCCTCGGGAGAACCAAATGTATTTTATAGTACTCTTAATACCCACTGTTGATGATTTGTCTTGGTATTGAAGGTACAGCTCATTCGATCGGCGTCGGTCTGATCAAAGACGTAAACAAGACATGTAGAGTTCTTATCAACCTCATCAAGACCTATAAACCTGAGAAAGGTGGGATTCACCCCCGTGAAGCCGCGAATCACCATGCTGCCTACATAGCAGATCTCATCCGTGATTCTATACAGAAAGCCAAGGTTGATTTTAATGATATTGATCTCATCGCGTTTTCTCAAGGTCCTGGACTTGGTCCTTGTTTACGGACGGCAGCAACTGCCGCACGTGCATTAAGCTTGACGCTTGAAAAACCTCTGATAGGGGTAAACCATTGCGTGGCTCACTTAGAGATAGGCCGTGGCACAGTGAAAGGATGTTTAGATCCGGTGTTGCTCTATGTCTCTGGTGCAAATACCCAAGTAATTGCGTTTGCAGAAGGAAAATATCGTGTTTTTGGTGAGACACTTGATGTTGGTATTGGGAATTGTCTTGATAAATTTGGAAGAGCTGTAGGTTTAGAGTTCCCATGTGGACCAAAAATAGAAGAGTTAGCAAAAAACAGTACACACTATTTATCACTTCCCTATTCTATAAAGGGAATGGATATTGCTTTTTCTGGTCTTCTGACTGCTGCGGAAAACTATGCACAAAAAGGGAAACGATTAGAGGATATTTGTTATTCGATGCAAGAGACAACCTTCGCGATGCTTACTGAAGTCACTGAACGAGCAATGGCACATACAGAAAAGCAGGAAGTGCTTCTTGGTGGAGGGGTTGCATCTAACAAACGACTACAAAAGATGGTGCAAATAATGGCTACCGATCGTGGAGCAAAATTTTTTGTACCTTCAAGAGACCTCTGCGTTGATAATGGTGCGATGATTGCTTGGCTTGGTTTCCTGACATATCAGAGCGGTCAGAGGATGAGTATCGATGAAAGCATCATTAATCAACGATTCAGGACTGATATGATGGAGGTGCATTGGCGTGGTTAAAAAAATACTCTACCGTGGTGCTGAAGCAGAGATATGTCTATCAAAGTTTATGGGAAAAACCGTCGTTCAGAAACTACGTATCAAAAAAACATATCGAATCAGAGAAATCGATGCGCTCCTTATCGCTTCACGAACCAAAGAAGAAGCAAAACTGATAGCGGAGTCGCGAACACATGGGGTTTCAGTTCCGATCCTTTATGATGTTGATTTGGTTCACGGGATCATCACTATGGAATATCTAGCAGGCAAACGCGTGAAAGATATCCTGAATTCATTAGAGGAAACAGAACGCAAACGGATCTGTCAAAAAATAGGGGAGAGTATTGCACGTCTCCATAATCATGATATTGTTCATGGTGATATCACCACTTCGAATATGATTCTTCTTGATAATCGTATTTATTTCATTGATTTTGGGCTTGGTTGTAAAAACGGTGAGATGGAGGCAAAAGGGGTAGATTTGCACGTGTTAATGGAGGCGTTCGAGTCAACTCATTCAAAGTATTCACATTGTTTTACATATGTGTTTGAAGGGTATAAAAAACAATTTCATGGAGATGCATCCTCAGTTATGAAAAAAATTGACGATATTGTACGACGAGGAAGGTATCGATGAGAACATTGTATTTTATCACTAGCAATAAGGGAAAATTCCTAGAAGCAAAAGAGAAACTTCTACCATTGGGTTTTTCAGTGGTACAAAAGGATTTGGGATATCCTGAGGTTCAGGCGGAAAGCCTAGAGGACGTTGCATTGCAGGGGATTACTCATGTCCGGATGGGTTTTCATGAACCTTTCATGCTTGAGGATGCAGGATTGTTTATTGAAGCTTTGCATGGGTTTCCTGGGGTGTATTCAAAATACGTGTTCTTCACCATTGGGTTGCCAGGAATCTTACGATTACTCAGTGGAGTGAAAGAAAGAAAAGCGATATTTCGATCGGTCTATGCATATAGCGAACCAAGAAAAAAACCGATAATAGTTTTTGGTGAATGCAAAGGAATTATATCGATGAAAAAACAAGGAACCCATGGATTTGGTTATGATCCCATATTTATTCCGGATTGCGCGGAAAAAACCTTTGGGGAAATGACTGTTGAAGAAAAAAATCAATTCTCACATAGAGCTAAAGCACTCGAAAAACTCATCAATGTTTTAAAAGATTCAAAATAGATCCTCCTTGTTTTTTATTATAAAAGATCCTTATTGCTTATGGCTGAGGTTTCTCCGATACTATTATATAAAGATTTCAGGTTTTGGGGCTCGAATAACAAAATATTAATCGATGACCGGGTTATGAATTATTGATTTCGTCATCAAATAATATCACATAATCAATATGGCCCGAATAGTGTAGCCTGGTAACATATGGGACTGTGGATCCTCTGTGCCGGGTTCAAATCCCGGTTCGGGCCTCTTATTATTTTTTATCATGGTGATAATTGTGTGAATAAAATTATGGATAAAATCCTATTAGGATCCTAAGTCATGAATTAAAACCGTATCAATGCTTCTGGTTCTAAGGATATATTTTTATAGAACATCACTTCTATATTATTGTTCAGAGGGGGAAAAACATGGATAAGAATCTTTTAATTGGGAAGTATTTGGCTGTTGGAATCAGTCTCTTGTTCATTGGTGTTGCCATCACACAAAAAATCAATTTCAATGTTGTCAATGCATTTATAGATAATGAACTTAAAGACAATAAATTTACTTTACCCGATAAAGGGTGTTACATGGCTCATTGTGACCCATGTGAATCAGATAATAACCTTATGCCTGTGCCAGAAGGTGATGTAGGAGTTGTCTGGTATCGTGGTGAATTACCAGGTGAAACGATAGGGACATTAGGATTAGGAGTTTCTGGTAATAAAGAAATCGCTGCATGCACATTTTCAGGACTTTCTGATAATCTTGTTGTTTATGACTATGATGGAAATCGTTTGTGGAAATCAGGGGATCTACTAAATCTTTTGGCAGGTTCCTCAGCACCACTAATTGATGTTTATGGGAGGATCATTGCTTGTGATAATAAAGTTGTAATAATGGTTGATCCACTGGATTACGATCAAGATGGAAAAATCCTTGAATGGAGAACTGAGTTACCAAACGGAGGCTTACCATTTAGCCCTGTTATAACTGAAGATGGAACCATCATTATAGCAACCGATAGAGGACCAGTTTATGCTATTAATAGTTCAGATGGAGCTCTTATTGCAATAAAATATCTTACACCAGAAAAACCTCTTCTTACATTATTACGGCTATTAGGTTTTAATGTCTCGGGGTTTTTTTCAACAATTAATACTCCTTGCGGCAGGAATAATCGTGTTTATATCTCAACACATTACAAAGATATAACAGGAGGGTTCTCAATCTTTTTTGATGCGAGACTTTACGCAATAGATGTTGATGCGAACAATCCAAATCCTGATGAGAGATTAAAAGTAGCTTGGACGCGTGGTTTTGGCGGCCCAAGCGGTGC
>CABMCU010000014.1 GCA_902384685.1 uncultured archaeon
CGACCATTTCGTGGGTCGATATGTTTTAAGCAGAATGGTTTGCGTTCCTTCATGTTACACTATCATAAAATGTACCTTATCGGATACCCCCATCTTTAGATGGATTTATTTTGGGAGGATGTCATTTCAAAAAGAGAAAAAGAGGAAGATTTTTATCTTCCGAGCCGTCGCTCGGTTTCAGCTATCTTTAATCTTGTTTTTATAACTGTATCTGGATTCAGTGAAATGCTGTCGATACCGCACTCAACGAGGAACTCTGCGAATTCTGGAAAATCAGAGGGTGCTTGTCCACAGATACCAACTTTTCTTCGTGGGTGGTGATTATGAGCGATTGTGATTACTTGAGATATAAGGCGTTTGATAGCGTCATTTCTTTCGTCAAAAATATGTGCAACGAGATCTGAATCTCTGTCCAGACCAAGGGTGAGTTGTGTAAGATCATTTGATCCTATGCTAAAGCCATCGAAGATTTCTGAAAATTGATCTGCGACTATGACGTTGGAGGGGATTTCACACATAACGTATACTTCAAGTCCATTTTCCCCTTGTTTTAAACCGTATTTATTCATAACTTGAATGACCTTACGGCCTTCCTCTGGTGTTCGGCAGAATGGGATCATGGGTTTGATATTGGTCAGTCCCATTTCGTTTCGTGCTTTCTTGAGTGCGATACATTCAAGTCCAAACGCTGGTTCGAATTTCTCGTCATAGTATCGAGAGGCTCCTCGCCAACCGATCATAGGATTATGCTCCTCAGGTTCATACAAATATCCACCGATGAGATTTGCATATTCGTTTGTTTTAAAATCCGACGTTCGTACGATCACATCATAGGGGTAGAACCCTGCCGCTATCTTTGCTATTCCTCGTGCTAACGTATCGACAAAGAATTCCACTTTATCATCATAAACAACACTGCGCTCATCGATTTTTTTGATAACATCTGCAATTTTTTTGTCCTTTGTCGCTTTCTTTTTTAATGTTTTATATTCAAGTAAAGCAAGTGGGTGAATACCAATATGTGAATTGATGATAAATTCTTCTCGGGCGAGACCAACACCATTGTTTGGAATTTGTCCTTGCTGGAATGCTTGTTCTGGTACACCGACGTTCATCATAATCTGCGTCTTTGTTGTCGGAAGTTCATCAAGCTTTAGCTCGTCCACATGGAATTTTAGTAATCCCTCGTAGATTCTCCCGGCTCCTTCAGAACAATCAACTGTGATGTTTGAACCTTTTTTAATAACCAAGGTACCGTTACCCGTTCCAATGACACAGGGAATCCCTAGTTCTCTGGAGATGATTGCAGCATGACAGGTACGTCCACCCCGGTTTGTTACAATGGCACCAGCGATTTTCATAATAGGTTCCCAGTCGGGATCCGTCATGTCCGTGACCAAGACTTGTCCTTTTTTAAATTGACTAATGTCTTTAGCTTCATCGATGACATTGACTTGCCCTTGTCCTATTTTGCTACCGACTGCTTCTCCTTCGGCTAGGAGTTTTCCTTTTTCATCGAGCACATAGGTTTTCATGGTGGCCAAGTCTTTTTGTGAATGGACCGTCTCTGGACGTGCTTGAACGATAAAAAGTTCTTTAGTTTGTCCGTCTTTTGCCCATTCGATATCCATGGGTTTTTTATAGTGTTCCTCAATAATGCATGCCCATTTTGCGAGTGTTAAAAGTTCATCGTCATTGATAACAAATTTTGCTTTGTCTTCAGCACTCACTTTTGTCTGTTTAGTTCCAGTTGATCCGTAGATTAGACGTTTTTCTTTTGACCCAAGCTTCTTCTCAAGAATTGGTTTAAATCCTTTTTTAAGCGTTGGTTTGAAAACATAGAATTGATCCGGGTTGACTGTTCCTTGTACAACATTTTCTCCAAGGCCATACGCACCAGTAACGTATATTGCATTTGTAAACCCACTTTCAGTATCAATAGAAAACATTACACCCGAGCATGCCAGATCTGAACGTACCATTTTTTGGACACCAACAGAAAGATAAACTGACAAATGATCAAAACCTTTGTCAACTCGATATGAGATTGCACGATTGGTAAACAGTGATGCAAAACAATCTCGTACTTTCTCTATAAGTTCGTCTTCGCCACGGATATTGAGGTATGTTTCTTGTTGTCCTGCGAAACTTGCATCTGGGAGATCTTCTGCAGTAGCACTGCTTCGTACCGCGACATCAACATTTTCTCCGTAGCGGAACTCCATCTCCCGGTAATGTCGTCTGATGTCTTCTTCTAGTTCTTGTGGAATCGGGGTGTTTTTGATGAGATCCCGAATCTTATGTCCTCGTAATGCAAGATCAGTTACATCATGTGTATTAAGGTTTTTGAGTATCTCTTTTATTTTAATGTCAATGCCTGCTTTTTCAATCATGTATTTATATGCATAAGCCGTAATTGCAAACCCAGAAGGTACTCGAACTCCCTTCTGACCTAGATTACGAATCATTTCTCCAAGTGAGGCGTTTTTTCCACCAACTAAAGGTACGTCACCGATGGTGAGATCTTCAAACCATTTTACAAACTCCTGCATCATTGAAAGCTCTCCTTTCATAAAGAGGGGTTAATGCGAACTGACATATAAATTCTTTTTACTAGGACTATTATGAGAATAAAAATTGTTAGAATAAATCTCTCTTATAACTTTGTTAATTCTATAATCAAATTAAAAAAAAGATTAAGAGTAATCACTTCCCATCGTCTTCCATAAAAACAGCAGCAGCAATTACCGTGGTCCACAACCCATTTTTATCCCCTTCTGCAGTCTGTGCAATACTCTGTGTACGAACGATCTGTCCGCTCATCTTATATTCCTGTTTCCGTTTATCCCATGCCTTATCTGGATCAAACTCTAACCCAAGTGTGGTTGCAAGCATGGTCGCAGCCAGATCTTCTGTGTAATCCTCGAGTTTTTTTCCCGTTGTTCCAAAAGCGTGATGTTCTGAGATGTAACCATAATTTGAACGATCCTTCGGAACTGCAATGCCTACAGCTGCCCCGATAAGTCGATTTGGTTCGTTTGTCATATTTCGGGACATAACTACATAGGTAATTTCACCCGCATCGAGTTCCTTGACTCCTTTTTCTTTTGAGATAATTGTACAGTGTGGTGGGATGATACTTGAAACATAAACAAGGTTGCATTGCTCAATATCTGCGTCACGCAATGCAAGTTCAAATGATTGTAGTTCGTGTTTATGTCGCCCTACTCCCTTCGTAAAAAAAACTCTTTTTGGTACCATTTGTTATCCATAAATAAAATTTTATTTTATAAAGATATCCCTGGGTTTACGTGCCTTTTTTTCTTTCATGTTCACTATCATCTTCTTCTTCGATTTCCTCTTCTATATTTTCCTCGGGTTGTAATACTCTGGCGGTCTTTTGTTTTTTCAAAAGCTCCTTCATCTGTTGTTGGATATCAACCTGGGCTGGCTGATATATATCTTCAGGAATGAAAGTTTTTTTCATGGAAGTATTTTCCTCTTCACGTTCCTCTTCCTCAGGTTCTTCTTCGATAGTTTGTTTTCCAACTTTTCTCCTTGGTGTTTCACTCATCTGTTTATGAAGAAGATCCCGCATCTGTGTCTGAATATCGACTTGTTGTTTCTCAACTTCTATTTGTTCTTTCTGATATTGCGTTGGCACATGGGTTTGTAATAAGTTTTCTACAAGTTGTTTTACATCCTTGTAAGGATACACCCCATGTAATTCGTAGTAACTTCGTGCAATCGGTGTTTGTACTTCTTTTCCACCACCAGCAAAGCCAAATAACCTGGCTTTCTTTATCCCAACTTCAACGCCACCCGCCGCCATGGTTTTATCGCTTCCTAACCCAAAACCTGATTCACTCACTGGAATAATTGTCCCGAATCCAAAAATCTGCCCAAGAATCCCTTGTTTCGCATCAATATCAGCGATTTTATCATATCGGATAGTTCGTTCCCTTTTAGTAAATATACCACCTTTAAAAATAATACGAAGATCCGTGATGATATATTTATGTGATCGGCGATATAATTCGACGATTAAAAAACCAACAAGAGAGACCGTAATCGAGTATAAGGGAATGAAAAGCGCAATGTCTTTCTCCCAATGCTGCCAGAAAATTAAGCCTAACGCTCCTGCAAAGACACCAAGGTATAGGAAAAAAATAATCCATTGTATTGCAACAAGCGAAGCAATAACGCCAACGAATAACAGTACAAGTCCCCAAAGAATGAGACGATACCATATATTTCCAGAAAACATATTTGCATATTCTGAGGAATTTGTTAACCACCAGACCATAATTCCCCAGACAATAACAAAAATGGAGAGTGCCTGTAATTTCATAAAAGATAATGGATGAGGCGAGAGTAATCGCTCAATCTGTTCGTTTTTTAGAAGTTCTTTTTTTACCATCCGCAATCCTCATATGCTTCATCTTTGGTGCTGTCTTAAATCTATTGGTCTTCTTATATTTTATCAATAAAATGGTTATAAAAGTTATCGATAAAATCATCACCAAAAGAGAAATGCTTTCATCTTGTTTCGTTGAATAATAGATGAAAAACACACGGGCGATTACATATGAGACCACGAGGGTTATAAAAGGGATTATTTTCCAATGCGTTCGGATTTCATCAGTTGCTTTTATGAGTATGAGAACAGGATACGTTATAAGTAAAGCGATAATCGCAGTAAGCGACATCCATCCAAATATGGAAAAAAAGCCAACGTACACCATCGGATTCAGGAACAACGACAGTAAATAGAACATGTAAATAATACAAGCAATAGCAAGAATGTATAGTGGTTTTTCTACCAGATGATCTTTAATGAGCATCAGGTCATGAAGTATGTCGATTTTCTCTTTTCGTTTCTCTCCTATATAACTCGGCCGTATACCAAATCCAAGAAACAATAACACAAATAAGAATCCGACATGAATCGGGTTGAAAAGGTCAATAGTGACCAGGAAACTCACAAATTTGTTTGCGAATGTGGATAGGCTTACAACAAAACCAGTCAATGATTCAACAAAAGTGAAATGAACAGGGATTAGGAAAACAAATCCTTTCCCAATGACAAAGTAACTGGCAAGTAAGACAAGACCCGAAGGAATAAAAAAGGGACCGAACAGGAGAAATGAACGCGTGATCCATTCAAGAACCCCTGTTTTCTCTTTCTTTGGCTGAACTTCCCCGTAGTTCACTGTCACCTGGAAAGAAGCGATTCCACTTCTCGTGACCGTATAACCAAGAGCCTGACAAATCGTTTGAAACAAGATACCAATGTAATTGGTGAATCGACAAAATGCTTCGTGATGATGATGTAATTTTGAGAGCATCCGTTTTTGAATTTCAATGAAAATTAGCTGGAGAAACCAAAAAAAAACAACACCAAGAATAGGTGCAAGTACTGCTCCAACTAAACTATCTATATTTAATGGGACGGTCGTCATCTCTCTCCGAAAAGGTAGGCATCCGAGGATATAAAAATCTTTTTTAAATAATCTCCATCGAAACATTATGCCCAATATAATCGTATGCCTTCCATGTCACATCACCAAAAGGTGACACACCGACGATGATATGAATTCTCCCAAAATGACTAAACAAATCTAAATCAGCATCAGATGGTCGTGCGATCGAGGAAGGATGGGAATGCACTGTTCCTACGACGCTATAATCCACGGGAAGCATATGCAAATGAAAAATCGCATGAGAATCGCCGGAGATTGTGCCTGGAAGTAAAATTACCTCAATAATCGTGTTTTTATCCACTCGGTCAACACGAAGTAGAGCGCCAAATTCTTGCGGATAATTTGATTTTGAACTTTCGAAAATCAGGGTAAGACATTTACGTGTTATTTTCCATTGTTTAGGTGTATATTCTGCTGTTTTTCTTCGGAAAAGCCCCATGAATCATCTCATAAGTTTTAAGCGAACCATTTGATAAAAACTTTCACCAAATCTTATAAACCGAGCTTTTTTTTCTGAACCGGTAATGATAATATTGCTCTCTTGGGTCACAGGCGTGAGGAATCTTCCATCGATTACTAGGTTTGTTTCCTTGCTTTTTGGGAGTAAATGCACTCCGACCTTGCGATCAAGGGGAACAATCCATGGTCGTGCAGATAGTTTGAATGCTGCGAGCGGTGCAATAATCATTGCGTTCACGGTTGGATCCATGATAGGACCGCCAACGCTTAATGAATAACTTGTCGAGCCAGTCGGTGTTGCGATAATGACACCGTCTGCGCCCATCGATTCAATTAGCTCATCCTCAACAAATATTTTTAGGTAGAGTATTTTTGCTATCCTTGCGGTTTGAATTGTCACTTCATTAGTCGCATCAGGCAATCGTTTCCCATCAAGGGTGATTTTTAATTTCGCCCGTTCTTCAATATTATATTTTCCGTTAATAATCTGCTTTAATCCCTCAAACGCATATTTCGACTCAACCTCGGAAAGGAAACCAATTCCACCTGAGTTTATCGCAAACACTGGTTTTTCTATCTCACTCATTGCCATGAGAATTGTACCATCACCACCAATGGTCACCACGATATCTGCGTTCTTGTTAATTTCTTTAAATGATGATCCTTTCTGTTGAATCTCAGATGCAATAGCTTCTTCAACCAGCACATTCCCATGTTCATGTAAAAAATCAGTGACATCCTTGGCTAAAGAAACTGTTCGTTTCACCCCTGGGTTGCATACCAGACCCCAATTCATGGTCACGTTTACGCCCTCGCAAGTTTCATCAATGGTGTGAGTTTCACCAACAACGATGGATGTTTCGTTACCAATGCCTTAATAATACTCAGTGTACTAAACTCTTCAAATTTATAATCTTTCAAGGAGTCTGCTAGCATATCCAATGTCTTATCTTCCATATCAAGCATGATTTCTTTTGCCACATAGTTACGATGTAGTTTTTTTCCGAACGCGTTCTTCCACCAGGTTTCATACTCTGAAAGCGTTTGAGTATCGAAACGTTGTTTCTCAACTGCTTTCGCGATGGTTTCACCAGCATATTTTCCTGCCTCGATTGCGTGCATTAAACCACCTCCTGTAATCGGATCAACCTGACGAGCAGCATCGCCGACTAATAGGAGGTTATCTTTGACTGATTGAATCGGCTCAGCTACAGGATCTGCTCCGGTAATAACGCGCAGTGGTTCACCATTTTTTAACTCAGGTTGAGTAGCAATGAATTTATCAAGGAAATGTAGTGCTTTTCCTGATTCGCTCAAGCTAGCAAGGATGCCAATCCCAACATTTGCCACATCTTTTCCTTTCGGAAACACCCAAACATAGCCACCAGGAGCTACTTGTTTACCTAAGAAAAAATCACAATAGGGACTGCCCCAATCAATATTACATAATGTATATTGTACGCAGGTTTCTAAATCATACGGTTTTAGAGTGGTTTGAATTCCTGCCCATTTCCCAACTCGCGATTCTACTCCGTCGGCACCCACCACGACATTTGCCTCAATTTCAAGAGTTTCGTCAAAATGCGTCGCTATAATCCCTTTTATTTTTCCATCTTTTTTCAGCAGATCAATCGCACAGGTATTCAACATGATTTCCGCACCTTTTTGCGCTGCTTCTCGAGCTAATTCCTGATCAAAAATATCTCGATAGACAACATATCCTGTTTCGTTTCCTGCGTACTCTGCAGACAACGTTATTTTCGTTCCATTAGGAGAAAAAACACGCGCTCCTTCCATTTTTGCTGCAATCCATCGTTTTCCCTCAAGAACTTTAAAGTGGTCAACCTTCTGACTGACACCTTCACCACAGAGGACGGGGACACCAACTTCAGCGCGTCGCTCGACAATGAGGATCTTCGCACCTGCTTCCGCGGCAAACCGTGCAGTCACGCTCCCAGCAGGTCCACATCCGACTATAACCGCATCATATTTCATCTTTTTTTCCCTCCCAATTAATTGCACCAATCGGACATGTTTTCACACAAATTGAACAACTGTTACATTGACCCTTGTTCACGACTGCTTTACTTGAAATCATAAGGATAGCATCTTGTGGGCAGACAGAGATACAACCACCGCATGCCAAACATTTCTCTTTTTTCACAACTGCCTTAGGCTTTGCCATACGATTCACCTCGAGTGATACCGGACGCTATCAGATGTGCGACTCGGATTGGCTCAGGTATGACACCACGTATGGTAGAGATATTTATTATTTCTTTTGCCTCCTCTAATAATAATCCGGTGTATTTGATATAAATAGGGTTATGTTGAGTAGCAATCTTATGTAGTTTTCCTTTCTGTAAAAGTGACCATCTGTCTTTCCAGTCCTTGAAATTTTTTTGTAACGCGTGTTTTATTTTTTGCTGGTCTGGATTATCTCTTGTGATAGTAATCACGGGTAAATTTGTTGATTCAGAAAGTTCATCGATATCAACAACGTTGAAACCACCGAGACAGGCACCGTCCAACATGATAACTTTGAGTTGTTGTCGATGCCTTGAATTTAGAATCATCTGTTTACAGACCATTGTTGCCTCTGTTCCGTCGATAGTGACTTGGCTTCGTAAGATGCATTCAAGATATTCACCACCTCGCATAACAACACCAATGATTGTCGAATATTTTTCATTAAAGTTAAATGGGGCATCATCTATCCCAAGAATACGAATCTGTTGTTTCATCCGAAAAATAAAAATCGTGCGTCTATTAAGAATGTTTCTGTCAAAGATTATTGCTTGTTTACATATTACATTATATATTATAGAACAATTGTCTCACTATTAGCGTGATCTTATGCTGCTCTCTAATTGTTCCATTCAACATTTATTTAAAAAAAAAGAAATCGATCTTTCATTATAACGCATATTTTTTTTATAGTTGCGACTGGGAATACTGCGCGGTCTGGATCGTAGCGTAAGACCCGCAGATGAAAAGTCGCATCTCTATTTTTCTCCAATCAAACCATATTTGTTTTTTGTCGCACGCGGCAGGTATGCACCTGCCCTTCAAAGGTGCGGCAGGAGACACAAAAATTATGGATATTGTAAGTA
>CABMCU010000015.1 GCA_902384685.1 uncultured archaeon
ATGCGATGAAGAAGATTTATTTATATTCTCTGTTACCATCACTAGGATTATATGTGGCAATGGCAGGATGTTGTTCTGACGATCATCAATTTTGGGTTTATGGTCACCGCGATTCCAGCAGTAAAACAAGGGACCGCAGAGGTTTCATTAGCTGCTCTTGATGATGCCGCGGTCATCGATGATATCGTATTCTCTACTGATTCTCATACTGTCCAGCCATTGATTTTTCCAGGAGGCAGCATCGGATCACTAGCCGTTTGTGGAACCATTAATGATGTGGCTGTGGTAGGAGGATCTCCCTGTGCATTATCAGCTGCGTTCATCATCGAAGAGGGTTTCTCTCTCGATACCTTTGAAATCATTGTAAAAAGCATGGCACATACTGCAGATAAGGCAGGTGTTCCGATTATTACGGGTGATACCAAGGTCGTTGAAAAAGGGGCGATTCAGCAGTTCATGATTAATACAAGTGGTATCGGAAAACGAAGTGAAGTCCTTGATAAGAATATAACGGAAGTGAAACGGCATAGAAAATTCACCCAACGATGGTTACTAGATAGTAATCTTTCAGAAGGAGACGTGCTACTTCTTTCAGGAAACATCGGAGAACATGGCATCGCACTGTTGTCTTTTCGTGAAGGGTACGGTTTTGAAACAGCGATCAAATCAGATATTGCGCCCTTGAACGGACTCATGGGAAAACTTCTTGCGGAAGGAGGTATTGTCTCTGCAAAAGATCCGACACGAGGAGGACTTGCCAACACAGTCAATGAGTTTTCCGAGAAATCGAAGGTAGGAGTTCTTCTTAATGAAGATTCTATCCCAATACCTGAAGGTGTACGATCTGCATGTAATATTCTTGGTATTGATCCGTTGGAAATCGGCAACGAAGGAAAAGTTATTCTGGGTGTGGTCAAAGAAAAAGCAGATGATGTTCTTGCTGTTCTGAAAAAACATCCTTTAGGAAAACATGCAGCAGTTATTGGCGAGATAACGAATAAGGTCTCAGGGGTTGTCATGCAAACTACAGTTGGTGGTAAACGTATCGTGCGTAAACCACTAGGTGATCCGATTCCACGAATTTGCTAATTTTATAGAACTTTTTAATAGTCGTTGAATAAAAATAAAGAAATATCTTTTAATAGGAAATTGGTTATCGACATTCATATGGGTAAAAATAGAGATATCCTGAAGGTTCTACTGGTGATTTTGATTGGGATGTTTATCCCGTTCCTGGGATCTGTTACTCTTTCTTATGGATTTGAACCGAATATGATCCTGGTCACTTTTTTGTATTATCTTGTTTTTTTTGGTCTTGAGCTTGGTTTTGTGTACCTGTATTTTACTTTTAGTGGAAGACGAGCGAACAAGAAAATGGAGCAGTATAAATCAAAATAAAAACAATAGAGATTAAAATAATATAGATGAATAAAATTATCAAAAAACAATCCATCATTTTTACTAGAAAAAAATAACTTGTTTAAATGGTATTTTCTCCCATCTGGATATCGATCGAAAGCAAACTTTCTCCCTAGCTCTCAACGGTAAAAGATAAATAGGAATACTAGTATCAGGGGTGCAACGAGGTGAATCATTATGACAGTAAAAGTAGATAAAGCAACCTGCACTGGCTGTGCCGCGTGTGAATCAGCTTGTCCAGTTGAAGCAATAAAAGTAACTGATAAGACAGAGGTTAACGAAGATACCTGTATCGACTGTGGCACCTGCGTTGATGAATGTCCAGTCCAAGCACTCAGCTTATAATACCAGAGAGAGATGTTTTATTTTTTCTTCTTTTTCCTTTCTAATTTTTGTAGTACCTTCTGACTTGTTAGTTCCCTAATTGCATCGGATGCTATCCATCGTGCTGATTTTGAATCTATTTTCTGTATTTGTTTTGCAGTCTTTAGAGCTACTATATTGAGGTGGAGGTTTCTTTTACCGATGTTTCGCAGCGCCCAATTTACCGCTTTTTTCACATAATTGCGTTCATCCACAGCATGTTTTACAAGAATAGGTAAAAAACGTTCGAAATCTTTATCCATAGCATTTTTGTCATGTACCGCCAATCCTGCTATAAGGGAGAATGCTGCTCGTTTTACAAACTCCGGCTCATGTTCTGCCCACTGGTACACTTTTTCGTATGCAAGAGAAGAAAGATCGAAAAGGCTTGTACATGCTTGGTCACAGATATCCCATGAGTCAAAATCCTTTGCCCATGCATCCATTTGCTCTCTGGTTATCTGTTTCGGGTCATCGATAAAACACGCAAGCAGTCGTGCATCATGAATTTTGGAGTCCCATAACTTCAGTGCAAGAATATGGTTTCTGCCTATCTCTTTTACAAACGGGCGTAATAGATAGATCGATATCCCGAGGTTGTTGCTCTGGCTGATTCCGTATCGTGCCATTCCTTTGGCATTTTCTGGGTTTGCGAACGAGTGTAGTTTCTGGATGATTTCTTCGTAGTCCATGAGTTTTCACTTTATTTTTGTATATTTTTTTTATTTCAATATTTTTCCTGTTTCGAGATACCAGAGATATAAATCTAGTTCAGCAAGGGTCAGGTGCGTCTGTTTGGCGATTTTTTGTAAGATGTTTTCGATCTCTATGTATTTCTTTTTTGTCAGTGTCTTCGGCTGTTTAATTAAGTTGTATCGTTTGAGGATATCAAGGTTATGTGAATCGATGATCGCATAGTCGTCGAACCCGATGTTTCTGAGGAAATGACTTGTCTCTTTATAACCGAGACCTTTGATGTTCTGCACCAACCATATTCGTCGTTCATCACGCTTAGGTATCTGGATGATTCTAGGAAGTACATCTTTTTTGGAAACGGAATCAATAATATATGCTGCCCTCGTATTTGGGAATCGGTATCCTTGTTGTCTAAGTTTTTTTGATAGAGTTTCTTTGGTATCGATACAAAAATACTCATGGATCTGCTCGTGGATGTATATAGATCGTTCTGCATTAAAGTTTGCAGTAAGAATACAGAAGCAGAGTTCTTGAAACAGTTCTTCAGCAGAAAATGTATTAATGTTTTTGAAGTCCTGGATTCTTTTTTGTATTTTTATTTGTACGCTACTGTGTCTAAGTTTCTGGATATTTGTCAACAGTTCGTTCATATTCGTACCGTTTCAAAGCATATATATAGAAAAATATGGTGGAAGATGTAAGGCAAACGGAGGTATTAGGTTGGTGAGGAGAGGAGGAAAGGATGGGATTCAAAAATTTTCCCCCGTTTGTTTTTACATCTCCACTTGCGTTAATGTGAGTTATTTGGCACCCTCTTCAATTTATCTCCAATATACCACGATTAACAATTGTTAATGCACCTGCCCTATTTAAAACTTACGCCAACACATTTTCTCCATATGTGACTCTTTTTTTAGATTCATGAAATCGTTTGATCGTATCTTCCTTTAACTTAATACAAATTCTTCAAATCGCTCAGCTTTTGCTTTACAAATAGGACAGATTGGAGGTGGGAGCTCTCTTGCACAGAGATATCCACAAACAGAACATCTCCATACTACGATCGATGGTGTATTCTTCTTAAGTTTGGCCTGTACAGATGATTTTATTGATATACTCTGTTTTGTATCTACCGCGGCAAGTGCGGCATCCATAATCTCTGGTGGTCTCCGTTCCGGGATTGGTCCCAATTGAGATGGATTTTTTTTTATCTTTTCGTTCACAAACATACCACAGTAACACATTCCGAACTCGTCCACATCAGCATCTCTGTACTCACAGGGGCAGATAATATCAACATCATATTTCTTTACCCCACTAGCAACACGACAGGGGCATGATCCATATCCATATCGTGTGTTGTTCGCCGCAAGACCATCGATAAGATCATTGAATAATTGTGCATCAGGACACAGATAATACCCATTTTCTTTTGCGTTTCCTCCCAATGAGTCAATAATAGCTTTTTTCGTCTTCATCAACGAAGTTTCTCCTTGATTTCCTTATCTTTAAATCCGAAAATAACGTGTTTTCCGTTATCGATAACAATCGTTGGAAACGTACGAAATTCATTATATTTTTTTACTTCTTCATATGCATCATTGATATCGTTTCCTGTAAGCTTATCAACATCGATATATTCATATTCGACATCAAGGGCTTTGAGGAGTTCTTTAGTTTTTTTGCACCACCCACAAGTACTCAAGGTATAAATTTTCACGTGATGCTTCTTATTCTTCCCAGAGACAGTTGCGCATTTCACGGTCATGGAAGATCCTTAGGTGATCTAGAGATAAATACTTTCTGTCGTATCGTTTAAATATCATAGAACCGATGTATGAAAACGGAGGTACACTATGTCTATTTCCTACTATGAATGTCAGAAATGCAAGAAAAAAACTAAAATGAATGATGATAAAAAAACACCATCTTGCTGTGGGAAACCGATGAAAAAGATATCTATGGATATCTGTCTTCAACCCGATCATCCTGAACATGCACGACCAATGAGTGATGAGGAACCGTGTGATGATTTCCGTGGTGGAAGTTGAAAGTTGAGGTGAAGAGATATGGCAAAATGTATCGTGTGTAATTGTGAATTTGAAGAAGGAAAAATTAATCATATCTTTATTAAAAGAAAACTGAAAAAAATCTGTCAAGAGTGTGTTGCAGCGATCAAAGGATTTTCTTAATTATTTGTTTTTGCATATCTGGATATAGAGTATTCTTTTTCGTGGTCCATCTCCTTCGTACAAAAAGATATGTTGCCAAGTTCCAAGAACTAATTTTCCTTTTGCGACTAGCAATGTTACCGAGGAGCCGAGCAAGCTTGCTTTGATATGTGCGTCACTGTTTCCTTCCATATGTTTATAGTTGCTGTGAGCTGGGATCAGTTTCTGTAATGTTTCAATGATGTCCTGTTGAACGCTTGGGTCAGCTCCTTCGTTAATAATAATACCTGCTGTTGTGTGGGGAACATAAACGATAATAACTCCATCATTGATTTTTTCTTCTTTTATTAGATGTTGTATATCATTTGTGATATCTATCATCTGATTTCGTTGGCTTGATGAGATATGAAGTTCCTTCATCAGAAGAATCATCTGTTTTTTCTATTTAAATCGTGATGGTGAGAAAACCTTTTTGTATCAAAGCAAGGTACTCCTGTTCCAGGAAAACATGAAACTTACCCCTAATGCGATTCTCTTCGATATGGATGGTGTACTCGTTGATTCACTCGATTCTTGGTGGAAAGCGCTCAATAGTGCTTTAAAAAGATTCAAACACAATGAAATCACGCGAGACGAGTTTATGAAAACCTATTGGGGCCATGATCTCAAAGCGAACCTCAAACGATTACAGTTGAATCCTGAGGTTGCCCAATTCTGCAATATCACCTATGGGAACCACCTTGATTATATCAAAATTTATCCTGATACTAAGAGTACATTAAAGCAGCTCGATAGCTTTAAGAAAGCGATTATCACAAATACGCCTACTGATTGTGCAAGGCAGATTCTTAGGAAATTTGAAATCGAGCAGTATTTCAAAGAAATTATCACAAGTGATGATGTCGTGAAAGCAAAACCTGATCCTGAGATCGTCTTCAAAGCATGTGAACGACTCTTTGTTGATTCAAAAACAGTAGTCTTAGTTGGAGATACGGAGAACGATGTCAAAGCAGGAAGGGCAGCGGGGTGCACAGTTGTTGGTCTGAACATCGCTGCGGATATCACGATTCAGAGATTATTCGATTTAGTAGCCATATTACTATAAAATGAATGTCTCCCTCATTTCTTGTATTAATAGTAATAGTTAAAATAATATGAAATATGTACCTACTTTGGTATTATGGAAGAAGAAATTCAAATTATAGAATATAAGGAAATTGACCTTTCAAATTCAGTCCTTATTGAAGCGTTCCCTACTGTTGGATTAGTAAGCTCGATCGCTGGGCATTTCATCATCGAGCAGTTAAAACTCGAGGAGATCGGAACAATCAGCTCCCGTTATTTCATGCCTGCAGCAGTTATCCATAATGGTGTGCCGTCTCCACCTGTGAGAATCTATGCAGGAAAGAAAATCTGTGGGCCGGCGGAATCCTGTGATCAAATTGCTGTTATCATCTCCGAGTTCATGCCAGACGTTAATATCATCAAACCAGTCGCAGATAAAATTCTCTCTTGGTCACAGGAAAAAAAATGTAGTTATATAGTAAACTTCGAAGGTACCCATAGTCTCAACCCAAAAAAACCAAAAACGTTTGGTGTTGCTACAACTCAAAAAATGAAGGATATTCTAAAGAAATACAACATCGAAGAAACGCAGGAGGGAATGATTACAGGTATCACAGGAGTATTGCTATTTGAGGGAGCACGATTGAAACGTGATGTCATCTGCCTCCTTGCAGAAGCGCATGCGTCTTATCCGGATTCTCGTGCTGCGGCACTACTTGTCGAGACACTTGATAAAATATTACCTGAAATAAAGATGGATACTAAACCATTATATAAAGAAGCAGAGGAGATCGAACAAAAGATACGAGCGTTCATTAAACAAGCTCAACCGACTGCACCATCGTCAGGCCAACTTCCCCCGCAGATGTACGGATGAGACCAGTGTTATTTGTTTGGGTATCTATTCAAGTACACAAATTTCTCAAAAGGAAATCTTTCTGGCCGTTGTTTTTCCGATATGATTTGTTTTTCAGAAAGAATCGGATTTATAATCTTCGAATGTTCCCCGACAATGACTAACGTGATTACTTCAATATCATCAGGGACACCCAGTAATTCTCTAGTCTTTTGTGGATTATATCCTGCGATAGGATGTGCTACTAGTCCAAGTTCTGTCGCTCGTAAAATAAGAAATGCAGTCGCCATTCCTGTATCGAATTGATGATATACCCGATCATCGATAATACAATCATAGTCTTTTTTGCTCAGAACTGCGATGTACATAGATGCACTTTTTGCCCATGCGTTCCCCTTTGGGAATACCTCATGCATTTTTTCCAACATATCATGTTCATAGACGAAAATAAATCTCCACGGTTGATTATTATTACATGAAGCAGACAACTGTGCACATCCTGCAAGATCTTTTATCAGAGCTTCTGTGATTTCAATCGGGTCAAAGGAACGGTACGCACGTCTCTTTTGGATTGCTTCTTTTACATCCATATTCTCATCCTGCTCCGAGCAACTATTAACGATGAGTGATACGACTCTGTGCTCATAATATTTTCCTTCATAACGTAAAAGAGAAAGAAAACTATAAGATAGAGTGAGAGTATTTCCTGTCTCATGGCAATTGGATTTGCATTGTTAAGTATAAGCCCTCTTCATGAAAAAACCGTCTACGAGAAACTCACCAATATATCAGAGATTGTTGAGGTCCACCCACTGTTTGGAGAATTTGATATTCTCGTAAAGATCGAAGCGTCGGATATTGATTCTATTGGGAGTATTGTGATTAATAAAATTAGGGCGATCCAGGGTGTGATGGATTCAAAAACTTTGATCGGGACGAAGAGCTTATCCGGATAATGCAATAGTCACTTTTCATTCTAAGAAAAATACTCAGAAACGTACTTTTTTGGTTTTTATAATAATATATCTTGTACGATAATCATGCCGATATTTATAAATATATATTTTTATCTCTTTTTTTTATCAATATTTATTAAGATATCTTTATGTATTAGAATTGTACATATCTCTGTAAGGGGAATTTCATTGAAAAAACGTTATATATCCATCGTACTACTTTTTATGCTTCTTTCTTCAACTATTATGGCAGCAACTTCTAGCATACAAAAAGAGACGAGTGATGGCTTCGAACTTTCTGCGACAAACACAATCTATGTCGATGATAATAACACTCAAGGACCATGGGATGGCTCTTATGAGCATCCATTTCGATATATTCACGACGGTATTCTTCATGCAACAGACGGCGATACCGTTTCTGTGTTTAACGGCCTCTATAAAGAAACGGTAATTCTTAATAAATCAATTAATTTCCAGGGACAGCAACAGAATACTACCATCATAGACGGACAGAACAATGGCTCTGTCATCACTATCACAAGCGACAATGTGTACATCAAAGAATTGACGATACAAAACTCTGGTGGATATAAAGAAAACGCAGGAATTACCGTCATTGCAGACACCGCCACTATCACCAGATGTATCATTTACCGGACGCACACCGGCATCTCTATTCATAACAAGAGTAGAATCATGATAGCAAATTGTCGATTTCATACCAATGGCTACGGTATCCTATCTTCATCATCTGAATTCATCACGATCGATCAAAGTTGTTTCTATCATAATGGTATCGGTGTTTATCTATATGGAACACAGTACATTACCATCACGAACTCCTACGCTGATACCAACGGTATAGGGTTCCTCTGTGAACGTTCCTCGAACATTCGTATCGTAAATACAGCTGTTCGTGATAACGACGATAATGAAGGGGGGATATTTTTCATACGCTGTAGTGATATCAATATCATCAATTGTTATATTGTTCATAATGGCGTTGGTATCAATCTTATAAATTCGTCAAATTGCTATATCGATCGGTGTAATTTTTCTCTTAACACCCATTTTTCCTGTAAACTTAAGGAAACAGCCTTTAGTATTATTATAACGAACTGTATTTTTACAGAAAATCTCCGCTTTGGTCTCTACGCAGAGGACAGCGTATTTACCATTTCTGAAAGCAACTTATTCAAAAATGAATATGGATTATATGCAAAATCATCTACTATTGATGCCAGGTATAACTGGTGGGGATCCAAAAGCGGACCTGCGCATACCGGTTTAATCAAAGCAGATCGAGGTACCTGGAACCCTTATAAGATTTCCTATGCACCCTGGCGCTCATCTGCAATGCAAGATGTCGGACCAAACTGGACGCTCGATGCAACATTCCAGAAGCCACTTTATTCCAACCCCTGGCCCGAACAAATAACATTTACAGATCCGGACACCGATGATGATGGAGCACCAGATTGGTGGGAAATAAAATGGGGATACAATCCGATCGTCTGGGATGATCATCAGCATCTTGACCCGGACAAAGATTCGTTAAACAATATCGAGGAATGCGCAATGGACCAATTTAACTCCAATCCTTTTAAACAAGATGTGTATCTTGAGTTTGATTGGACAAAATCAATTATCATAAACACCACAAACAAACCACTAGAAAAAGAGATCACACAAATGATAGATGCATTTGCCAAACATAACATTACGCTCCATGTCGATACAGGAAACCTTGGTGGCGGAGAAGAAATTCCTCCTCGATCATTTGTCTCCTATGCCGATATCATCGACCTTTACTGGAATTATTTCCTTCATAATGATTTGAACAACCCACGACAACGTATCTTCCATTATGGAATCATCTGCGATTATTCAGAGGGACCGGGGTTTGCAGTGATTGGTTGGGATCACCTGAATTCGTTTATTATTGGGGCACAATTCTTAGCAGAAAAATATCCACACTACCATAGAGAACAGGTTGTGATGACCTCTGCGATGCATGAATTAGGACATACTTTCGGTCTCATTGTTACAAAATATAACGGTATTGATAATCATTTTACGATGAAACCTATTTATAAAGAGTTCTGGATCTACATCAGATACAAAAGTCTCATGAATTATCTCTACACCTTTGCAAAGATGGATTTTTCCGATGGATCCCATGGACGTGGGGATTTTAACGATTGGGACAACCTTGATTTCTCTTTTTTTAAAAACACGAATTTCAGATACCCTCTCTAACTAATCTTCCTTCCACTTCGTCAGCAACACCCCGGAGATAAAGAACACTGCAGCGAAGATAATAACGACAGCACCATTGATAAGCGATTCATTTTGGTTCATGTAAATCATCGAATTCCGTAGCGCTTCGTTCACATAATACAGCGGGAGTACATGCGCGATTGTTTGAAGAAACTGAGGCATTTGTTCTAACGGAAAGAAGGTTCCTGCGAGAAACATCATAGGGAAGCTGATCGCTCCAGCCGCGGTATCTGCGGTTTCTTCTTCTTTAACAAATCTACCAATAAGCATCCCCATTCCTGAGAATAGGAAACTGGTTGCAATTATGATAATAATGACCCACGCATCAAAATGTACGGTCATACCAAATACTAAAATTCCAATGATTGTAATTAAAACAGTTGTAAGAGCAGACAGGAACATCATAAACAACATCTTCGCAAGAATCCATTCGGTTCTTGTAATAGGTGTTGTCAGCAATTTCCGAAGAATACCATCTTTCCGGTATTTCGTGTTTCGCTCGATACTACCGTAAATAGCGCTTTGCATGATGGTAAACCCTATCATCCCTGGTAGAAAGAAATCAATAAAATTGAAGTTCTCAGTAATTGTACTTATTTCACGAACCCCAATGATCGTTCTACTTTGAGAAAGATTTTTGTTCATCTCTTGGAGAATGCTGGTAATAACGCTCCGGGTTACCTGAGTTGTTGTCTGCTCACTAGGATCAAAATAGAATTGGATATCCACTCGTGCTGATGGATTTGTAAACGATTCTTGGATCGTATGTTCAAATCCTTTTGGTATCACGATCATACTTTTAATGTTCTTCTCCTTAATAAATGAGGTAACGTTGACGTCTGCGTCTACGACATTGATGGTAAAAAGTTTGGTTGCATTCAGCGTTGCATTAAACACCTTTGACATTTCAGTCTGATCCTGATCCTGAACATAGAGGGTGTATTTCGAGCTACCAATACCTGAAAAGATCGCACCAAACAATAAAATAAGAATCACAGGGAAGGCAAGGCTCCAAAACATGCCACCTTTACTGCGATACCATGCTTTGATACTATAGATGAAATCCATCCAAATAATTTTCAGGTTCATGGAGTCTCCTCCGTTAGTTTTGAACCAGTCAATCGTAAAAAGACCTCTTCAAGGCTTGATCGTCTAATATCCAGACTCTCATATTCAATACAATCATGTCGCAAATGTGATAAAATTTCAAGTACCCGTTCTTTGTAATCAATCTTGATTGCAATATCGCCATTCCCCTCTGAGAATACCTCGTCGTATCCTTCTTGTTTCAACATTTCAATAACTTCAGCAGCATTTTTACATTTCTTAATATGCATAACACTGCTTTTTCCATAGTTACGGATCAAATCCTCAAGGGTGCCCTCTGCGATTATCTTTCCCTTGAATATTACGGCAATATGATCAGCCAAGAATTCAGCTTCCTCCATATAATGCGTGGTAAGAAATACAGTTTTTCTTTTCTTACGTAACTCTGCAATTACACCCCAGACCTCTCGTCTGGCTTTGGGGTCTAACCCGGTTGTCGGTTCATCAAGGAAAATGATCTCCGGATCGTTGACCAATGATATCGCGACACCGACACGTTGCTTCAATCCACCTGAGAGATTCTTATATAACATGTTTTTATGGGATGTTAAATCCAAGGATTGGATAATCTCGTCAACATCAGCTTTTTTCTTAAAGAGATTTGAGAAATACACAAGTGTCTCACGAACTGTCAGTCTTTCAAAGGAATGGAACTCTTGTGGGAGTATCCCGATTTTTTCTTTGACGTCGTTAAACTGAGTTTTAACGTCCTTTCCAAGTAATTTAATAGATCCATTGGTTGGTATTCGAATTGATTCAATCATTTCTACGGTGGTTGTTTTCCCTGCTCCGTTTGGCCCGAGAAACGCGAAGATCTCCCCGTTTTTCACAGTAAAGGAGATATCATTCACGGCAATAAGATCACCATAAACTTTTTTCAGATGTGAGACCTCGATAGCATTGTTATTGTTCATTCCATCAGTATAGATAGTGATACGACCTTTTGAGTTACACGATGTGCAGGAGACAATCTTATTTTCTCCTGGGTTCCCGTAGAAGGATGCGATTTGCCCACAGTTCGGACATTTGAATTTCTGCTCTATCATATTATATCTTTTACAATATTTAATAATAAATTAAATAATAATGATAATAAGGAGGTATAAAGGTTTAATCCTATTCAAGAATCACCTTTTTTTGGAATGTCATCTGAGAATTAAAAGTATAAACAATTGGTATGCCAGTAGGAATCTCTACGTTAGGAATTTCCTTATCAGAGATGTTTTCTACATATTTGGTGATAGATCGAAGACTATTTCCATGGGCAATGATGAGTACGGTTTTCCCTGTTTTGAGATCGGGTAAAATATGATTTTTATAATATGGGATGGCTCGTTCGCAGGTGTCTTTGAGACTTTCTCCGTTAGGTGGATTGATATCATAGCTCCGTCGCCAGAGATGAACTTGATATTCGCCGTACTTCTTCATGGTTTCTGCCTTGTTAAGCCCCTGAAGATCACCATAGTATCGCTCTGCTAAATCAACGGACTGATAAATAGGAATCTCATTATTCCGATCACCGCTGTAATGTTCCCAATTATGAATACGTTGTTCCTCATGATAGATAATCGGGATTCTTTTATCTTTTAATTCAAGCAAAATATAATGTAGTGTTTGAATCGCTCGTAGGAGATGAGAGATAAATATCGTATCAAACCGTATGTCCGAGAGCTTCTTTCCAGCGGATGTTGCCTCCTGTCTTCCTTTCATCGAGAGTGGAACATCTACCCAGCCAGTAAATCTGTTTTCTAAGTTCCATTGTGATTGCCCATGTCTGACGAGAACCATTGTTGTCAGATTCATTACCTCCTCAAATGTCATAGAGTGGATAATATTTTTCTTTCAGATATGCAATAAAGACTTTAGAATTTAACCCTTCGCCACAGGTTTTTTTGATTATCTCATCAGCGGTTATTAAACGACCATATTGGTAAACATGTTCTGAAAGCCAGTTCAATATGGGGGTAAAATTACCCTGAGAGATTTGTTCCCTTATCGTCGTGTGTTCTTTTAAGAATTGTTTGAATAACTGTGATGCGTAGATTGTTCCGATTGCATACGTAGGGAAATATCCAAACTCTCCACCACTCCAATGCATATCCTGCAATACTCCTTCTTTATCGGTTTTTGGTGTGATGCCTAAAAAGTCAGTAATTTTTTGATTCCAACAGTGTGGTAATTCTGTAACAGTGATTTTCCCTTCGAGAAGATCGAGTTCTAATTCGAATCGGAGGATCACATGAAGACAATACGTCAGTTCATCTGCTTCCACCCTGATGAACGAGGGTCTTACTTGGTTGATAGCTCGGTACCAAATCTCTATGTTCATGTCTTTACAGGTGTCTGGTACTACTTTTTTAAATACGGGCGCAAAGTAGGTGCAGAATGATTTACTCCTTGCAATCATGTTTTCCCAGAACCTTGATTGTGATTCATGGATCCCTATTGACGGGGCATCTGAAATCACAGTATCTTTATATTCTCCTTTCAGAAGTCCAAGTTCATAGAGTGCATGACCCGCTTCATGAACCGTTGAAAAAAACGAAGCCAGCAGCCCTTCATGTTCATAGTTCGTGGTGATTCTCACATCATCATCTGATATGGTTGTGGTAAAGGGATGGACGGAGATGTCAAGGCGTGATCTGTCAAACGGGAGTTTCAATCTTTTAAGAAGAATGTCGCAGAGTTCTTTTTGTTGAACAACATCTAGCTTCATCTTCACTGGTTGTTGTTTTTGATAGTGAGCACTTGACGTAATTTTTTTGAGAATTTCGACAAGTTGCGATCTGAGTACACCAAATTCTTTTCGTAATGTATCAACGGTCATTCCTTCTTCATAGTCATCAAGCAGGCTGTTGTACGGATGACCTGGTAATTTTATATAGTCGCAATATTGTTTTTCGAGTTCAATGATTTTTTCCAAATGTGGGGCGAATAAGGAGAATTTATTTTTTTCACGTGCTTCTTCCCAAGCAGTATATGCAAGGGACGTAGTCTTTGCCATTTTTTCGACAAATTCTGAAGGTACTTTTCGTGCTTTTTCTACATCTTCCTTTAATTTGTTAACAACGATCAAATCTCTTTCGGTGAGCATGTTTGGCATTTCATCGAGTTTTTTAAGATGATTATAAAAATCATCTGAGATTATACGTTCATGGGCTAAGCGTGAGATCATAGACAGCTGTTCTGCTCGTTCTCCACATCCTTTCTGTGGCATATAGGTCATCTGATCCCAACCAAGCAATGCAGCTATTCCACCAAAGTAGGATAATTCTTTTTGTTCTTTGTAGATGAAATCGAGTGATTCTTTCATTTTTTTTCTCCTTGTTTATGTTATAATTTCGATACCGACAGGGCAGTGATCCGATCCTATCACTTGTTGTAAGATGAAAGCATTTTTCACATGGGGGAGAAATTCTTCATTGACAAAGAAATAGTCAATCCTCCAGCCGACGTTTCGTGCGCGTGCAGCGGTTTTCAAATCCCACCAAGTGAACTGATTCGGTTCTTTGTTATAACGTCGGAATGTGTCTACATACCCGTGATCAATCAAGGTGTCTAACCATGCTCGTTCAACTGGAAGAAAACCTGAGATATGTTCGTTTTCTTTTGGTCGGCTTAAATCAATTTCTTTGTGAGCAGTATTAAAATCGCCGCATACAATAATATTGCGTTTTTTGTTTTTTAAGTTATCAATGTGGTTGAGGAGCTCATCGTAAAAATCAAGCTTATACTGAAGTCTTTCTTGGTTTTTTTTCCCGTTTGGAAAGTAGATGTTAAACAAGATAAATGATGGGAATGTGTTTATAAGGATTCTTCCTTCGTTGTCGAACTCGTGTTTTCCAAATCCTGTTTTGATTTCAATTGGTTTTTGTTTTGTGAAGGTTGCAACGCCACTATATCCTTTTCGTTCTGCAGGGTTCCAGAACGTATGATACCCGGGTACATTCCTCAGGTAGGGTGGAAGTTGGTTTGGTGTTGCTTTTATCTCTTGGAGACAGAGGATATCTGGTGATTCTTTCTGGAACCAGGTAAAGAATCCTTTTTTATTTGCTGCTCTTATTCCATTAATATTCCATGATAGGATTTTCATATCCACAGCTTTCCTTTTCTAACGAGTTTGTATTGGCTATTTTCTTGTGCAATTTATAAGTTATGTAAGTTTGCAGTGTCTAAGCTTTTCGCTCGATGAGTGCCACGTAGAATCCATCAGTGCCATCAATCTCAGGCCAGTATCGTTTTTCATTCAATAGACGAAAATCAGTATGGTTTTTGAGGAATCGTTCGATTTGCTCTTCTGCTTCTGATGGGAGAATACTGCAGACCGAATAGACCATACGACCGTTTGGTTTAGTTATTCTACAATATTTTTCAAGGAGCTCTTGTTGCAGAATTGTGAGGCGTTTCAAATCTTTCGGAATAAGCTTCCATTTGATATCTGGGTTTCTCCGTAAGGTCCCGAGTCCTGAACACGGAACATCAAGAAGCAATCGATCCGCTGTTTTGTTCAGTCTCTTGTATATCTTAGAGGATGAAATTAATCGTGTTTCAATGATATCAATGCCTATTTTCGTTGCTCGTTTTCGAATTCCTTTTAGTCTCCATTCCTGGGTGTCTAGTGCAATGATTTTCCCTTTGTTTTTCATTAAAGCTGCAATATGCAAGGTTTTACTTCCTTCCCCAGCGCAGGCGTCTACCACGCGCATCCCTGATTGTGGATCAAGAATCCGGGAAACCAATTGTGATGCTGTATCCTGGACTTCGAAAAATCCTGCTCTGAAGCTGGAGAGTTTGAAGACGTTTGTTTTTTCCATAATACGGAGTGCGTCGGGGCTCCAGTCGATTGGTTCTGCAATAATTCCTTCTTTCCTGAGAAAAACCACCAACTCCTTCACTGTTGTCTTTAGGGTGTTCACTCTGATAACGAAATCAGGATATTTATTTAATGATGCAATAACAACATTCCATCGTGAGCCAAGTTCTTGTTCTCCTTGATTGTCAAGCCAATCAGGGATTGATTCACGAAGAACTCTCTGGTTCTTTGTAGTAGCAATTCTTTGAATCACCTGGTTTGCATCCATTTCTCGTTTCTTTTGCAGTCCAGAAAGATCTCCTTTCTTGAAGAAGAGGTAGATAGGAATGAGCTTCTGAAGATCTTTTTCTTCTGGTGCTGGATCTCGATCAAGGATGTACCAAAGTAATCTCCACCATCGGATGAGATCGTATATCATCTCAGAAAACAATGCTCGTTTGTTTTCCTCCCACTCAGGATGTAGCTTGAGCATAATTTGTATTCCCTTTGTTGCGTACACGTTTTCCCAAAAGATCATTTGAAGTGTTTTCGAAATCTCTGATGAGAGTTCATAAAGACTATCTCTTAGGGAAATCCTCATACGAACATTCCTTAGATTGATAAAGTTCAACATCGTCACCTAATTAATAAAATCCACGCCACCGCCAAGAAATTACTTTTTCTCTTTGATTTCATCTTCTTTCTCATTTTTCTTTTCATCCAAAAAAGTTTTATATATAAATCTAATAAAGATATTTGATCACAAACAAAAATTGAAAGTGGTTTAGGAGGAGTATATAATCCCAGAAAAAACATGTGAGATATGTAAACATAAATTTGATCTCCAGGAACACCAATGTGGTTTGGTTTTTGATGACAAATTTTTCATTTGTGAAGACTGTCGTACGAACACTACGGAACAGGGGATAACAGAGTGGTCACAAAGTACGATGCGTCAATCCACCTCTGCAATGCCAATTTCTCTTTGGTTGATTCAAGAGCAAAACAAGAATAAACCACCGTTCTCAAAACGAAAAGAATAGCCGATTATTACAGAATATATTATTGTAGATCTCTAACAAAATCCTTTTTTATAGCTAGTCTCATGCTGGTAGAGTATGTTTATCATTAAATTTGGTGGAAGCGTTATTACAGATAAAGCAAAAGAATGCTGTTTCAAACAAGAGATAGTAGATCGACTTGCTTCAGAATTGAAACATGCAAATAAAAAAATAATTTTAATTCATGGTGCTGGTTCATTTGGTCATATCCTTGCAAAAAAATATAAATTAAATGACGGGTACAGACAAAAAAAACAGGTTGAAGGTTTTGCGTTAACCCAAGCAATGGTACAACGGTTAAACAACCTAGTTCTTGCGTCCCTACACAACCATGATCTTCCTGCTGTCTCCATTCCTCCGCATGCTGTTCTTTCTCTTTCTAATCATAAAATATCGCGAGTGGATTACTCGATTTTCCAAAAGTATCTTGACTTAGGGTTCTTACCAGTCAGCTTTGGTGATGTTTCCCTTGATAACAAACTTGGTTTTTCGATTTGCTCGGGTGATCAACTAGTGCAATTGCTTGCTGTTGAATTCAAACCAGAAAAAGTTATCTTTGTTTTTGATGAGGATGGATTATATTCAACAAATCCAAAGGGCGATAAAAATGCAACCTTTATTGAACAAACTACAATCAAAGATTTAGATAAGTTGGCGATCCAATTGAATACTCATGCAGATGTGACCCAAGGAATGAAAGGAAAGTTATACACCATTAAACAAATTGCACGGGTTGGTGTTGACACTGTTTTATTGAATGGGAATATACATAACCGATTATATGATACCTTGAAAGGGAAGAAGGTAAAACATACTATTATTATGGGAGAAGAAGTATGAATCAGACCGAGGAAAGGAAGCGTGAACATGTACAAATTGCGTTAAAAGAAAATGTTTCTGCTCATCATAATTTCTGGGACGATGTTCATCTTATTCATAACGCGCTACCGGAGATTAATGAAAACGAGGTTAATCTCTCGATTCAGTTGTTCGGGAAGAAACTGAAGCTACCACTAATTATCTCTGGGATGACCGGTGGATATTCTGAGAGTAGGAAGATCAATGAACATCTTGCTGCTGCTGCAGCAACATTTCAAGTCGGTATGGGTGTAGGGTCACAGAGAGCAGCGTTAGAAAATCAAAAACTTGCAGAAACCTATAGCATTATCAAAGATTATGATATCCCCCTGAAGATCGCAAATATAGGTGCATCTCAGATGGTTCTATGGGATAAAAAAAATATCCTTGAAAATGCTGGTAAGATCGTAGAGATGATTGATGCGGACGTACTCGCGGTTTGTCTGAACTTTTTACAAGAGTCTATACAACCAGAAGGTGAGGCAAATGCGAAAAGTTGCCTTGCTACAATCGATATGCTTTCACGGGAATTCGGTCGTCCGATCATTGTTAAAGAAAGCGGCGCAGGTATCTCAAGAAAGGTTGCAAATCAACTTAAGAAAACAAAAATTTCTGGAATTGATGTTGGAGGTGCTGGAGGCACCTCGTTTTCCGCAGTAGAATATTATCGTGCGAAAATTAAAGGTGATGCATATAACATACGTGCTGGTAAGACATTTTGGGATTGGGGGATTCCAACGCCAACATGTATACTTGAGGTCGGAAAAGCAACCAATTGGGAGCTCCCTATAATTGCTACTGGTGGAATCCGTAATGGACTTGATGTCGCAAAAGCATTGGTTCTTGGTGCGAATGCAGCTGGGATGGCACATTCTCTCTTGAAACCAGCGTTGAAAGATAAAAAAACTACAGAATTAGAACTTGATATGATCGCTCGGGAGTTACGGATTACAATGTTTCTTGTTGGCGTAGATTCTGTTGAAAAACTATCAACCGTGGAAGTGAAATATGGACTTACAGAATGAGCTGATAAAAAGAACAACAATTTTCAATACGTATTGGAAGCGATATCTACAGTTAAAAAAACCTACGACGCTGTACGAAGCATCACAATATCTCCCTTTTGCTGGTGGGAAAAGAATTAGACCGTTTCTTACCATGATTTCATGTGAAAGCGTCTCTGGTGATGCTAAAAATGTTCTCCCGTTTGCTGCTGGTCTTGAATTGATGCATAATTTTTCGCTGGTTCATGATGATATCATGGATCATTCCATGCTTCGACGAAATCTTCCAGCCGTACATGTCAAGTTCGGTGAACCTACTGCTATACTCTCCGGTGATCTATTGTTTGCGAAATCATTTGAAGCAATTTTAAGTACCTCTGTTGATTTTTCTGTATTAAAGCAACTACAGCAAGATTTTATTGACTGTGTCATCGCTATCTGTGAGGGCCAACAACTTGACCTGGAGTTTGAGAAAGAGAAAACAGTAACTGAACAGGTTTATCTGGATATGATTAGTAAAAAAACAGGTGCACTGTTTGAACTGTCTGGGAAAGGTGGTGGATTGATCGGTGGTGGAAATCCACAAGAAGTTGCTGCGTTAAAAACATATGGAATGGCACTGGGCTTAACATTTCAGATCTGGGATGATTATCTTGATATGAGCAGTAATATAACCACACTTGGCAAAGATATTGGTAATGATATCAGAAATGGGAAAAAGACGCTAATCGCAGTACACTGTCTGGCCCATGCGACCGGTGAGGAAAAGATATTACTAAATAATATTTTCGGAAACCGCAACGCATCAGAAAGCGATGTCAAGAAGGTATATACTCTCTTCCAGGAACTTGGATCTGTAGAGTATGCACACCAGCGTGCTTTACACTATATTGATCAAGGAAAAAACGCAATATCCGTGCTTAAATCATCTGATGCAAAAGAACTCTTGTATCAATTAATCGATTATATCATTCAACGAGAAAAGTAAACATGTCGATTCAGAAGATTCAGACAGAGGCACGGAAGTTCGCATTACAGAATGCGATTTTATTCAATGGAAAAGCAAACGAAAAAGCTGTTACCGGGAAAGTTATTGCTGCGTTGAAAAAAGATGGAATAACACCAACAGAAATTATCCCGGTTATTACAAAAGTTGTTACGCAAGTAAATAGTATGTCAATACATGATCAAATCATGGAACTTACATCACTTGCCCCTGAGTTATTACAGCGAGAGAAGAAAGAACGGGATTTTTCACTTCCCCCATTACCATTTGCCGAGAAAGGGAAGGTTATTACTCGTTTTCCTCCAGAGCCAAATGGCTATCTGCATATTGGTCATGCGAAGGCTGCAATCATCGATTATGAGTACGCTCGGATGTATGATGGGAAGTTTATATTACGTTTTGATGATACGAATCCAGAGAATGCACACCTTGATTTTTATGATGCGCAGAAAGAGGATTTGCACTGGCTTGGGGTCGAGTGGGATACAGAATATCATACGTCTGATCATTTAGAAATGCATTACAAACTCGCAGAGCAGCTAATCAAACAAAGGGATGCATATTTGTGCAAATGTACATCAGAAATGATTAGAGCCGGCAGGTTTAATGGCAAGGCCTGTGATTGTCGGGAAGATCGGACCGGTGAGGAAGCACTTGATTTGTGGAATGACATGCTCGCTAATCCTGAAGTAGGCGGAATTTTTCGTCTGCATGGTGAAATGGAGAGTGATAACACCGCGATGCGTGATCCGACCTTGTTTCGTGTTATTGAAGCGAAGCATCCGTTGACCGGCGATAAATACCATGTATGGCCAACGTATGATTTTGCAGGGGCTGTTGAAGATAGTATCAGTGGAGTAACGCATCCATTCCGAACCAAGGAGTACGAATTAAGGGACGCAGTGTATTTCCGTATTCTGAGTTTGTTAAATCTACGGATTCCTCATTTAATGGAGTTTTCCCGGCTTTCAATTGAGGGGATGCCGGTGTCCAAACGGAAAATAAAACCACTGATCGAACAAGGTTTGGTAACCGGATTTGATGATGTCCGATTACCGACATTGCGTGGGTTAAAGAGACGTGGGATTGTTCCTGAAGCTATTAAGCAATTCGTCCTCCAACAGGGTTTCTCAAAGGTGGAATCGGTTGTTAATTTTAGCTTGGTAGAATCCGTGAATAGGAAATACCTTGATTCAAAGGTGAAGCGATATTACTTTGTTCCTGATCCTGTTCAACTATCAGTTGAAGACGCCCCGAAAAAGACCGTGAAACTATCGTTACATCCTGACGGGACCATGGGTGAGAGAACCATTCATACAAGTTCAACATTTTTCATACCAAAAGAAGATGCGCAGAAAATGAAAATCGGAGACATCCTACGACTGAAAGGATTATACAATGTTAAAATTGTAAAAACTGGTGATACACTTACAGGAGCCTTCGCTGGAGATGAGCTTATTCCAGAAACCTTTAAAATCCAATGGACTACTAACGATTATATTCCACTTAAAATTATTGTTCCTGGGTTTATTTTTAAAGATGAAGCCTACAACCCAGATAGTCTTCATGAGCTACAGGGCTACGTAGAGAAAGCAATTTTAGGAATACCCTTTGGAGAAATTGTGCAATTTGAACGCGTTGGATTTGTACGACTTGAAAAACAGAAGAATGATCTTGTTGGAATCTTTGCTCATAAATAATTTATGTTTACTGTTTTATTCGATTCTCAATAAATCTCCATGATTGAAGTAAGTATAAGGATACTGTAACTCTTCACTTCACTGTTTTGAAGGAAGGTATTTAAGTACCAAGATGATTTCTTGTTCGGGTAAAGATACAGACAAAAAGGATGGGAAATAAATGCGCTTACTCAACAATGTAGCGATGATGCTAGCTTTTTTCTTCACAGTGACCGTAAATACCAGTCGTGCTGCTCAAGTACTTCAAGTAAACGTGAATTTAAACACGATTGTGGTCATTATCACAGTTATCGCCTTGTTACTTGCATTTTTTTTCCTTATGGGCGGTGTTAAATACGTTACACCAGAGAACGTGCTTGATACTGAAATACGGAAAAATCTCTATGACTACATTGATGGATACCCAGGAAGTCACCTTCGGGAAATTGCCAGAGAACTTGATCTTAAACCAAGTAACGCAGCTTGGCATCTCAGAAAACTTGAGCAAACTAATCTCATCAGAAGTAGAGCTATTGGGGGAAAGAAAGTCTACTACCTCGTCGAAGGAGGCATCGAAGCAAAACAACGAGCGGTCGCAGATTCAATACTACGAAATAAAAACGCTCGAGACATCATGAGCTACCTCTCAGAACACCCAGGAAAACACCTCCTTGAGATTGCTCATGCTCTTAATATCAATCATCATGTAGTGAAATGGCATATCAACAAACTCTACGAAGCTGAACTAATCGAAGGAGATACCACCAACTCTGCGTACCCTATTTACTACCCTACAGAAATAGGACGACAATTCATGGTAAATTATAGTGAGTATCTGGAAACAACCGTTGGGAAAGCAGCTTAGATTCTTCCAATATCAACAACTTCAACGTTGTCTACTTTCTTTATTTTTCCAAGTTTTTCTACAATAGGATCCAGTCCCCCCTCGATATCAGGGACTGCAACTGTTACATCAAGACCTCGAAGGCCAAATGCAATTTCTTTTATTTCAACACGACCGAGTCGGGCTGGTTTCTGAACAGCTTTTTTCACCTCAGAAGAAATCGAGTCAATATCCTTGTCGCTCACCACACCATCAGGCATAAGACGAATAAGTGCTATGACTTCCCCCATCGAGTTATCCTCCTATGGTCCTCTGAATCCGCATTTCGGGCAGAGATAGACAACACTTTGTTCTCGGCAGTTTGAACATCGTCCGATCATGGTGTCGCAGGTTGGGCATATGAATGTTGTTGACCCTTGTTCAAGCAACCCTTTTCCACATGAAATGCATCGATCAGCTTTCTTCATAGGGACAACCGTATATCCTCATCATTTTTAAACCTGACGCCCTATCTCTCTTGGAGTATTACCCTTCTTTTTTCTCAATGGTCTCCAATGAAAATGAGGTGATTGAATTAAAAATACGATATTGAAAGATCGCCCCACAAATCATGTTCATATGAAAAGTAATAAACCGGAATAATAATACAAACACACCAAGTAAATACTGATGGGAAGCACCAAGCAAAACACCATATAATGCAGCCATACCTAATTCCGCGACCCCTGAACTTCCTGGTGTCGTTGGAAGCATCACGATGATTAATAACAATGCTTGGGCAGCATATGACTCAACCCAGAACGGAGGAAGACCAAGAGCCAGAAGGATCACTGATGGGATTAAAAAACCAGTCGACCACATTAGTACAGTTAAACCACTAGCACCTAAAAATGATTTTTTTCCTTTGGTTAAAAAAAGCACCATACTGTTATGAAAATTATCAATCTCATGACCGATTCGATTGACCAATTTTGTGCTTTTCTCTTTATTCTTCGACAACCGGCTCAAACGTTCACTAAGCCGAATCAACAATGCTTTTGTTTTATTCGGATACTTCAATACTAATGCAAATAACACAATACCTGTGGCAAATACGATAATTCCGATGGACAATCCGTAACTGATTAAGTTCACATTAATCCGATCTTTAAACACAAAAAAACCAAACGGAACAAGAACCAAAATAAAAATTGCATCAATCAGCCGCTCACTAATAACTGCTGCGGTCGCCCCACCAGTACTCAACCCATCCTTATTGAGTAGATAAATACGGACTGGTTCGCCACCAGCAACCGAAGGTGTAATACCAGCGAGAAACTGGTTTGCAATAACAATTTTTGTTGCCTCCCATAAACTGATATGAACTTTGGGGTCAATTACATAACTTAACACTTTTAACCGTGCACCCCAAATTATCCAGTAGAGCACATTTAACAGGACCGCGACGCCAAAAAATAAAAAGAACTCAACGTGAAACGATACCTGCGACAGATACTGGATTGTTTTTACATCTATGGTAAAATGCAAGATTAACACAATGATTGTTAGACTCAGTGCGATACTAACGAAAATAGAGATTTTTGTTTTGTTCAATTTCTTTTTCTCGTCTGGCAACAAAGGGGGTTATTTTAAAGATGCTATAAGTCTCTTGTGGTTAAAAGGAGAGATCGACAATAAAAAACCTTATGTCCTCCCAGCAATTACGCCTCGTAGTATTGAAGCTCTATGAAAAAATTACCGGTCAAAAAATACCTTCAAACTATGCGGTATGCAGCAACGAACTATCTCGCAAAGGAGTGTATCTACCCGTTCTATGCATCTTTTAAAGTCACGCATGTCTGTAGTTTGAAATGTAGTTTTTGTAACGTCTGGAAGGAGAAAACACCAGATCTTAAAAAAGAAGACGTGTTTAAGGTCATCGATAACATCGCAAATTCAAGCATTATCGTCCTAAGTCTTGAGGGCGGAGACCCACTCGTCCGAAAAGATCTTGGGGAAATCCTGCAGTACGCCTATCAAAAACCATTTTATCTTTTCTTTACCACTAACGGTCACCTTCTCGACAAGCGACCAATGAAAGAGTATGGTAAACACATCGATTATCTTCATATCAGCATCGACGAGGGACATGACAATCTTACCTTCTATGACCGCTTGGAAGAATTCCAAAGCTATGGACCGGAGATCTGCATCCAAATCGTTGTCACCAGGGATACCCTTCCGGCACTTGAAGAGAAAGTCAAACGGGTGTATGAGATAAACGCTCGTACGGTCGTCATGCCCGCTTGTCATCTCGATGGGACTGAAAATTTCTACCCTGACCCGAAACAGTTCCAAGAAGAAATACTCCGCTTGAAACTGAAATACCCAAATACGATCACCACACCAAAAGGATTTTTAGATAATATCAATAAACCCCATGGCTGTTCCGCATCCTCCGTTATCATCGACTCTGATGGCGGTCTGTTTTACCCGTGTCGGACCGTGGGAAAACATCTTTATAATTTTACAGAAGGCTCGTTTATGCAGTTCCTACGTACGCCAGAAGCAAAACAGGCGCGGACTGCGATGAATGAATGTAGCCGTAGCTGCGGATGGTATCAATATTTCGCCACTGACGTGTTCGCATCACCCCGCTCTCTGTATTCTTCCATTAGTCCATATATTCTCAAATAACCACCCTACTATTTTTTGGTAACTCTTATGTAGTTATCTTTTGTTATATGACAACACGGGATTGGACTCTTATGAGAATACTCTTCACCACAGAATCATACTACCCGATCATTGATGGTGGTGCGATCGCGCAACACCGCATCGTCCATGAACTTATCAAGAAAGGCCACGATGTCCGGGTGATCGCCCCATCTTTCTCCTTTAAAAATACATTTGAGGAGGAAAACGGTTCGACCATTTACCGACCACGCGCGTTCGTTTTACCATTCTACATGAATAATAAATACCATTTCGCCCCCTTTCCACTTCTGTATGTTAAAAAAATCATTGAGGAATTCAAACCTGATATTATCAACGTCTGCTCCCCGTATCCGATAAGCATCTGTGCAATGATTTGTGCGAAGAAGAAGCACATCCCGTTAGTCGGCTCTATTCACATTCTCCCAGAGAATGTTCTTGCCCCATTCCTTTCTTCTGCGCTGTATCCAATCATGGAGAAATACACCTGGTCCTATCTTGTGTACTTCTACAATCGTGTTGATTGGGCGACGATTCCGACGCAGACTGGTGCAACCATGTATCAGAAGAAAGGATTGAAGACACCAGTCCGTCCTATCTCAAACGGGGTGAACACAGAGATGTTCAAACCAACCAACAAGGGAGACTATCTTCGAAAACGATTTAATCTCCCTGAAAAACCACTAATCCTTTATACAGGGAGGATCAACCAAGAGAAAAACGTTGACGTGCTCGTGAAAGCCATCCCCGTTGTTCTCAAAAGTATTGATGCGCATTTTCTTTTCTGTGGCTCAGGGGGTCTGAAACCAGACATGATGAAATTGACACAAGAGTTAGGTGTGGATACGCATACCACGTTCATTGATTTCCTTGACTGGGCTGATTACCCGAACATTTTTACGCTTGCTGATGTGTTTGTCATGCCTGCGGAATCGGAACTCCAAAGCATCGTCACACTCGAGGCAGTTGCTTCAGGAGTACCACCCGTTGTCGTTAATAAGGGAGCGGTTCCAGAGCTAGCCCGTGCAGAGAATGGGTTGGTCTTTGAGCCGCAGGACAGCAATCAACTTGCTAGTAACATCATCACTATTCTTTCCGATGAGACACTCAGAAACACCATGAAAAAGAACAGTTTAAGGTTGAGTGAACAACACTCCATGAATACTGTGGGAACCCAGTACGAAGAGGTTTATGAAAAAATCCTTGAACAATATAAAAACAAATAATACTTATTTTTTCACCATGAGATACTGCTCAATAAACGTCCAGTTAACCTTGTAGACCTCAGCCCAATGCACCTCTTCATTATTTTGATTGACTGTAGCGTTTCGATAAACGAGTTCAAACGGCTCTTGTTTGAACTTCAGATACGACTCATTGGTCATATAAACACTCTGAAGCACACGAATATTTACCGACATGTCTCGCATCACATCATCGATTAGCACATAAGTCACTGCACTTTGGTTTTCCTTGGCGTCAAAATCAGTGATACATCCCACCCAGGTATTACACGTCCAGGTATTATTTGTTCCCTCAAATGTTGCATTAATACCCTCTGCCCACATCATCTTGGATAACCGAAGATCTGTAGCGACCATAGTATTGTTTCTATCAACATTGGTCTTGATCCAATCGATAGCGTTCGCGGTCTCGTTTGGTATGCTTTCATCCATCCACTCCAATGATGTGTATACAGGGTACACTGCGACTGCGTTTGTAAACACCAAACCGCACACGACTAGTACAAATAACACCTGAATCGATGGATATGAGAGTTGTTTTTTGTAGGATAACGACAGCTTGTGTTCTTTATATCTGAAGAAATAAAGGACACCGACAGCAGCGAAAAGACACGCAGGGACCGTTAGATATTCGACATGTCGATCAGGAAACAACGTTGTGTTTACAGTCACAAGTGAATAAATAAATGATAAGAGAATTGCGCATAACCAAGCCTGGAAAAACCAGTGGTTCTTCACTTTTTTCAGATATTCAACACCCAGGCATCCAAATCCGATAAATAAAAGCATAGGAATTGAATAAAGTATCGAAAGTGGTTTCATTCGTATGCCACTTACTGGGAAATTTACAAATAAAAACACGATCTCTGCAGATAAAATGAACACAAACCCTGCTATAAAATAGATTAACGCGCGTTTCCGTGATTGAGCAGGGTTAAACATAAACGTTTTTTTAAGATTGTGTACCCATGCTGGTGTCTTTTTTTTCAATGCAGCAATACCAAAAAGAAGACCAAATAAACTTACATAGAAAAGGATAATCACAAAATAAGAGGAAATAGTGAGTCCTTTATTCATAAAGGTGCTGAAGACTGGTGTAGCGATAAATATCCAGTAGCTAAAGGTCAGAGCTGATGCAGCAATAACGTAAGCAACGTCTCTGTACATTCTTCGAAGGTCGATACGTATGCTTTTTATAACGACAATAAAGAAGATGGTAATGAGGAAGAAATAGGTGGTGAGATGATGTGACATGATGAGAAACACGGTAGAGATCAATAGTGGTATAAGATATTTTTTGTGATTCATGTATTTTAGGAATAAATAACTAGAGAGCATCATAAAGAAATGTCCCATCGTTAAGGGTGCGGCGTGGCTGGTCTGATATACGTGGAAGGGGATGACTGCGAGAAACAATGATGATAAGAGTGCAAGATCTCGTCGTTTTGTAAGGTCATAGACAATAAAATAGAAGATTAGTACAGTTAATCCACCGAAAATAGGTGCGATCTTTGGCATTAGCCAGAGGAGGTTAATCCCAGTGATCCAATGACCAAATGCAGAGAAGATATACAGTACAGGGAAGTAGTTATACATCCCGCCCCAGCCGTTGTACTCGTTGAAGATTTGCTGATTTTCAACAAACCGTGAGGTTAACCCGTAATAAATCCCAAAATCACCACCCCAGGCGGCATTTATCCAGGATGGAAATGACCGCACTACGATAGCAATCCCGGTAATCAGGAATAACCAGAAATACCATGATTTCAGAAACCTCCATCCTTTCATAAATAAAATTTCCTTCCTCACAGGTAATACTCATCTGATTTAAAGCTGTTATGGTAAATGTTTATGTTTTCTCCCTAATAATACAGAGAATATTTTCTACGGTTTTTTTCACATCACATTCTCTGGTAATCCCAGTTTTCTCCGCTGCTATCTTCACATCTGATTTCAAATCAATAGCATCCTGCGATACGGAATAAAACGTACCAAGTTTGTTATGATATTGTGAGAGGTACTCCTGTTCTATCTGACCAGGTGTTGGGATGAACAATGCTTTTGTACCAACTACTGCGACGTCCATGATTGTTGAATACCCCGAGCGTGACACCACCAGTTTTGCTTTATTTAATAGTTCTTCTCGTAGCTGTTTTGTCACAAACGAATAGGTGGTCAGATTTTTCTTTTTTACTATAGAATATTTCTCTGTTTTTCCTAGAGTCATGACTACGTTTCCCTCAAGCTCATGGGCATGTGACACGAGTTTTTCCTCAAGGATGCTTCGTTGGGGTTCAGGGCCAGAAATCGAAATCAAATAATCGATATCTTTTTTCTCCGAACGTTTTGTAAAATCAGAAAGCACTCCAACATAATGGATTGCATTTTCATCAATTCTTCGTAAGTTATGGGATAAATCACCAGAAAGGTTGTTCTCTTTATAATCGGGTACTATGACCCCAATGTACCGTTTGAAAAAGAACAAATTGAATCGCTCCATCGCACGCTCAAACATCTTTATCTGCAGAGGATTCATGATACGCATCTGATGTGAGATAAAAAACGATGGGATTTTCTTACTGTACATATCGTATCTGGCGTCAGAGACGATACAATCATAATGCTTTTTATCAAGTATCTTCTGAAGTTGAGATAATCCATCCTCTATTCGTTTGATGAACACCGGCCAGTACACCATGCTCTTTGCAAGAAACTGCCTGGTATTTTCAGAGACTAACATCGGATAATCAGGGATATCAACATAGTACGCATCCTCCCCTAGTTCCTTTCTCAGTACCTCCAAACTTCGTCCATTTGAAATAACGGTAACGTTATTTTTTTCGCTAATAAGTTTTCGAATGACTGGCAAAGATCGTGTCGCATGGCCAAGCCCCCAAGAGCATACTCCGTAAATGATTTCCATATGCTGGATTGTATTTTACATGACGTTAAATAGCTAACGAAAACACGAGTATTTATAGAAGAAGCACTATTTCACTTGGGGCTTGTATGAACTGGAGAGAAAAACTTTCAACTATTGCTCATCAGAACGATAGCCTACTGTGTGTTGGACTTGATACTGATACCGAGAAAATTCCAAAATTCCTGTTAGAGACAAGTAAAAATCCACTGTTTGATTTCAACAAAGCAATTATTGATGCGACCAAAGATCTGGTGTGTGCGTATAAACTGAACATGGCATTTTATGAAGTAGCTGGGAAGAACGGATTCGAAGCATTAGAAAAAACCATTCAATATATTCCACACAATATCATAATCATTCTTGATGGTAAACGCAACGATATTGGTAACACAGCTTCGAAATACGCGCAATCCCTTTTTGATACACTCAAGGCTGATGCTGTCACGATTAATCCCTATCTTGGACGGGATGGCATTAGTCCATTCTTAGATTATAAAGATAAATGTAGTTTTATCTTATGTCGTACCTCCAATCCCTCCGCAGGTGATTTTCAGGACCTCACGGTCTCATCCACCCCTGTCTATCAAATTGTTGCCCAGAAAATTCGTGAATGGAATACAAATAAGAACTGTGGTGCGGTCGTCGGTGCGACCTATCCAGAGGAATTGAAAACTGTTCGTACGATCCTGGGGGAGAATATCCCTATTCTCATACCTGGAATTGGAAAACAAGGCGGCGACATTGAAAAAACCGTTAGAAACGGAACGAATACACAAGGAGAAATGGCTCTTATCAATTCCTCACGGGAAATCATTTTTACAGGAGATGAACAGGATTTTGCAGAACAATCTAGAAAAAAAGCTGAATCGGTTCGCAATGACATCAACAAATATCGATAAAAACAATGGAGCGAAACTTTAATTAATCGATGGTGGTATGTTTTTTTATCCTTGATACGAAGATCTCCATGATCACATGATTGGAGAAGCAAGTTCAAGGTTACAGTTGATATCGATTAGGGTCCCTCTTTGATCAAGCAGACGTAAAGTCAAGAGATGAATTAGAGGATAACCACGATATCATAAAAATGTCGCGAGAAGCGTTACAGCGTTCTCCCGCTGCTGCTTACTGTGGAGAATGTTGTGTCACCACACCCAATGCACCATATTGTTTTGTGTTGGGTGACAGCGACAATTACTATTTGCATTAACAACAATTCGAATAATTTGTATTAGATATAATTCTAAGTATATCCTTATTATTTTCAATTTATCTTAGATACTATTATAATCCAAAGAAGCATACCATCAATAAATAAAAATTAGGATACTCTTTATAGAATTTGGAGGAAAAATCTTAACTTCATTTGAGAGAATGAAAAGGATTCAAATAAAGCCGCTTTGTGTAATTATTTTTAAAATGACATAGCTCGATGCATCCATCACGGATGATGGGATGCAAAGAGCTAGTCAAGAAAATAGAGAATGGGAACGGCATAAAGAATTTACCGTTCCCTGGGCAAC
>CABMCU010000016.1 GCA_902384685.1 uncultured archaeon
ATGCCTCTATAATGGGTTTTGGGGTAATTGTTCACTGTATTATAAAAATATGCGTCTGCATCAAATGGGTACTGACTGTAAAGATAACTATTAATATCCTCCTGTCAGAAACACTTTATAGCGATATCGTTTGGTGAAGGATGAAATTCAGAAAGATTGATACGATTATCATCGTAGCGCTCATCGTAATTTCTACGCTTTTTTTATACAAGGCAGATTATATCAGTTCATTTCTGCCTTCTGATAATCAGACTCCATCATATACTGGGAACAATGCGACAACCACACTACCACTGGAGAAACTCTTAACACCACCAAACTCTCTTATTCCTGCGTATCGACGGGATGTCTCAGCGGCGGATGAAGGGGTTCATTTCAGCGAACTCCGTATCTCCCGAGAGTGGTGGTATTTTAACGCTGTTTTTAACGATAGTTTGAGTCAGTTGAAGGATTGGTCGATTGCGATTAGTTTCAACCATATGGCTCGAGGTGATCTCTTAGGAACCAATAAACCAGATTTACTTGTTGTGAGCGTCCTTGGCAACCAAAGTGAAACCTACGGTGGGATGACGAACAAGGAGCATTATCTCGGAATCCTCAAAGAAGGAACTCTTATTGCTGGCTCTCCTGGAGTAAAGGTCGAGTTTGAGGATTCCTGGGCAGAAGGGTCTTATCCGTCTTGGCATGTCAATGCAGAGGATTCGGATATTGATACAGCACATAACATCGTGATGGATTTAGACTATAACGCTCGATCCCTGCCGGTTTGGGTACTGGGGTCACGGGCGTTTGATAAATCAGATAGCGAGGTTGCCAACTACGTGCTGCTTGGTTGTGAAGTGTCCGGGACGGTTTCGATCGATGGACAGACCTACACCGTGAAGGGAACGGGTTCCCATGAGCATTCCTGGACTCCGAATGCAATCACACGACTCGCGATCGGCGGTTGGGATTGGTTCTCTCTTACCTTAGATAACGGATGGAACATCTATACGACAAATTATCTCCCAAGTCCTCAAGCCGTCTCTGGTGCATTGTCAAAACTTGACCCGTTTGGTACTCTCTTGATCACTACTGATCGAGGAGAAACAATCACGGAGCTGAAGGACGTGAATCTGAAAATCACCCAAACAGACGAAAAGGTGGCTCCCTTGGTTAAATTACCGTCTGCGTTGAGTGTTACGGCAGATCCCAGTGTAAATCCGCTGTATCTAATCAGTCAATCACTCTTATATGGGACGAAAACAACGTTAAATGGAGACCTCGAAATTACACATGCAACCAGTAAAATATGGAAGTTTCCTACATACATGGGAATGAAAATCGGGTACTGCACAATTGATGGAACCATCTCATGGTCTGATGATGAAGGTAATCATGAGGTCCCAATCCATGGTATCGGCGTGTCATGGAATATGCGTGCGCTCTTATGATTATTTTGCTACTTCCACGGTTGCGTTATCCGCATTTAACACCACGGTGTCTCCGTCTTTAATCTGGTCAATGTCGATTTTATCAACACACGGGATCGCTGCAAGGATGACGCCGGTTGCAACAATTGTTTCTGTTTCTTTGTTGATGATTCCTTTCGGGGCGGCACCGTTCCTCTGCAACCCGTAAATAACATAGGAGCCAACAGTAGAGCCTTTTCCACAGGGGAACACAAGGATTTTATCTTTAACGCATTTGCCTTCCAGCGGATGACCTTTTTCTATGACAATACCGGTTTTAATATTGATGCCCCCGTAAAACCCGATAGGATCTTTTGATACGAGTGCGACTCCTTTAACTTTTCCTGGTGAAATCGTACGTCCTTTCATCATAATGCTGCCTCCAGGAGTTTATCCATACTTGCAAAACAGACGTTTTGTTTACAGAACCCAGGGAGGTAGTTTGCTGCTTTCCCAGAGTTCACCCCAGTTGTTCTGTATCCCATATCTTCAATTGGTGAAACGACCATACACGTATCAGCGACGATATGTCCTCCTGCGTTTTCTATTATGTCGGAGTATCCCATGCGAACCGCTGCTTCTTTCATCATCCGTGAGGTACAGACCCAGACCGGTTTTTTAAGATGTTTTCCTTTGAGTTTCTCCGCGACTGAAGATATCTCCCGTAAGGATGCATGTGGGCATCCAAGGATAACAATATCTGGTTCTTTACCAGTATTAAGATTCGCATACGCTTCATCCATCTCTTTTTTCGTAACTGTGATAGTCTCCAAACTATCTTTTTTCACAAGGTCTGCTTCAGGGGTGAGACCTTCAACATGGTACAGTGCAACCGCTCCTGAGGCAGCCATTGCCGCGCCCAGTGCTTTAAGTTGATCCGTGTCAGCATTTTTTATTCCAACGAAGTATGGTATTTTGTTTTTAATTTGCTTACCGACATAGTAACCAAGAGCGCCGAAGTCCGCATCAAACGTAAGATCAGTATCAACCTTAATTTTAATAGTAGGTTGTCGATTTTCCCAGAGATGAAATCCATAATTCGGTGTTTTCCCACAGATACCTGCTGCGAGTGCAGATGGTCCTCCTTCTCTGTTAGTTCGTGCACCAATGACCGAGTTGGAAAATGAAATAGCAGAGGATTCTGACCAAGCAATATGTTCGCGGAACCTGGGGAGGTTTCCCGCAAGGTACGGTGTGCAGGTTGCAGTGATGACAATGCCCATGCTTTTGAACGCGTTCATGATGCGCAGCTGGTTAGTGGCAAAATCCTTGGGGAACTTGAGGTTCTCCCAGTTTTCCAGGTCCATACCTGCTGGGTTCAGGAATGTTAGGACTTTGACCTTTGCGCCTTTCGTGGCGAGATCTTCAAGAAATTCAGTTCCTGGATCTGCGATAGATTTATAGGAGACACCAGCGACTTGCACCGAGCCTACCGGTATCATTTTGTCAGCACCGTAAATATCGCCTAATTGAACGATTAACCGGAACATACGTTCAATAACTTCTCCTTGTTCGCCATGGAGAATTTGTTCTTCTTCTTTTGTCAGATACATAATATGTCAACTCTATATGAACAGGGTTATATGCTCGGATTATTTTATTGTTTTTGTCAATCTATGAAACTGAAACAAAAACCTGCTGATTTCATTGTTGAGGAAATCCCTAGTTTTAAGGTTTCTTCTGAAAAAAATGAACATGCAGTTTTTTTGCTGCAGAAACAGGAAATTGATACCTTCGATGCGATACGTCGGATAGCAAAGAGACTTCGTATTTCACTCTTTGAGATCGGATATGCTGGTCTTAAGGATAAGCACGCGCTTGCTCGACAGTACATTTCGATTCCAACACGTTATAATGAACAGAGTTTGAATATTGATTCTTTGACCCTCAGTTTTGTTGGGTATTATCAAAAGAAAATCAAGATCGGTGATCTTATTGGGAACCGGTTTACGATCACGATCCGTGATGTGAGTGAGAATGAACTTGCTGATGTTTCTCGGAGGGCTGCAACGATCCCTGTATCTGGTGTTCCGAATTATTTTGATTCCCAGCGGTTCGGCAGCGTCATTGATCACGAGTTCATCGGAAAGTACATAGTGTTAAAAAAATATGACCATGCAGTGAAACAGTATCTGACCGCGTACCAGAAATCAGAGCCAAAAAAAATCAAAGATGAGAAACGAAAAATACTCTTTTCTTGGAATGATATTTCTAACGTGCGGGTGTACAATAAAGCGTTTGCAGCGGTTGTGAAGGAGTATTTAAAAACATTGGATTGGTGTGCGGCGTACCGGAAGATTCCCGCGCATCTACGGGAGATGTTCGTGAATGCGTACCAGAGTTATTTGTGGAACGAATGTGTCAAAGAATTATTAAAAGAGGTTGTTGATAAGAAAAAACTCTACTCTGTAAAGTACTCTATCGGAGCGTTACTTTTCTACACAAATCTTTCAGAACAGGAGATGCAGAAGATTCTTTTCACATTCCAAACTGTTAGTGATACGGCAACCTTTTCGGATGCTGAAAAACAGATTATTGATCATGTATTTTTTAAAGAAGGAATAACACTTCAAAATCTTGCGATAGAATCAGAGACCGGAAATTTTTTCAAAACCCGTCCGCGAAATGTTCTTCTCATACCAGAAGATTTCACAATCTCAAAACCTGTAAGAGATGAAATCAATAGCAAAGGAAATTCACAAAGGTTTAAAATTCTGGTATCATTTTCATTACCGAAAGGAAGCTATGCTACCATAGTCACCAAACGATTATTTAATCATTAATAAATCAAATTCTCTCTACCAATTTCTTGCTATTCTCTATTAGAAGATCAATTTCTTGTTTCGTAGCATGATCAACATGTACGCCACCAATCGCGACAACCTTGGTTTTGTATTTCATGCACGCTATCTCGGCAATCGGTTTTAATACAATATCATCGTAATGGCCTGTGAGTCTGATTGCCTGTGCTGGTTTTCCAGGTTCGCAAATCACCACACCACCAATATGAGAACGTTCTCCTCCACCGAGAAAAAAAACCAGATCATCACCGATCTTCTCGCGCTTCAGCCAGACCTTATATTTTCCTTTACCCGAGGTAATCATCCAAATTCACTTTCGAATATTTCACGATCTCATATTTACTCTTCTCAACATCGAATGGGATTGTCGCATCCACCCCAACCTTATCAGTGAGCGCCTTCTTTCCTTCCTCTTGCTTCGACGACGGATCAAGGGAACTTCCTGGCTGATCGAGTTTTACCACCAGATCCTTCCCAGCCTGGAACCGGGTCGCAATCGCCCATTCCACCGCATTTGGATTGTAGATATCAACATCATCATCAATGATCACTACATGCTTCATGCTCTTATGCCCGTTGAATGCAGCCTCGATTGCCTTTTTCCCGTCATCAGTATTCTTCTTCTGAATCTGCACGACCCCGTGAAGCCATGAGCCACCGCCCATCGTCACCAGCACGTTCTTACAAGCAGCAACCTTACTGACTTCATCATAAATCGTCGGCTCCTTTGGCATTCCCATTAAAATTTTATGTTCAAACCGTCCAGGGATTAACACCTGATACATCGCGTCCTTTCGATGTGTGATACAATCAATAACAAACACAGGTTCCTTTCGTTCGAAATCACGAGTTTCTGTAAGATCTACAAAGGGGCCTTAACGGTCCGCCTCTTTTGTCAATCGTCCTTCAAGAACAAACTCCGATTCTGCAGGAACTTCCAGATTCTTAGTCTTGCATTTCACCATCTTCATCGGATCAAGTGCATGTGCAATAGAAAACTCATCAACACCAGATGGCGGACCTAGTGACGCAGCAATCATCACGGAAATGGAATTGCCGATGCATACCGCCATCTCCAGGTCACCCACGGTTCGATCATATGTCGTTCGCGTCTGTCGACCTTTAATCAACCGAGCAGTAAACCGGTTCTGCCCACACTCCATCAACCGATGATACGCTACATTCCGACCGGTCTGCGGGTCTTTAATCGTTGCAACCGTCGCCGTTGCATACCTACCACCATCACCATCAACATGAAACAACAAGGGCAATTTCTTCAGATCAGGATTCTTTATGACAACCTCCTGACATGGACCTTTCTCAACAACCTCGGGAACCTTCGGATGACGTAACCCATCCGCCAGTTTCATCATCAATTTATCCTTCGTCGTCCCTAACCCTTGCGCTATAATATCCCGATCAGAAGTGATTCCTCCAAATACAGGAAATTCATACCCTTTGACATTCTCAAAGATCACAGGTTTTTCATTGAGAGAATACATGATGTTGGCAATTTCATGCTTCACTGAGACTTCTTTAGTAATTCGAACTAGCTTCTCCTGCTCCTCCAGCAGTTTGAGAAAAGAACGAAGATTCATATATGCTCTACACTCTCCCGCGATGCGCCAATCACAGTTTTTACAGTCTGAAACCCTTCTTTTTCAATTGCGGTTGCAACCTTATTCTGCAATTCCTTTCCTGGTGTCAATGCAATCATGTTCCCCCCAAGTCCACCGCCGGTCAACTTCGCACCAAGTGCACCTGCGTCACGTGCGATATTAACCAAGAAATCTAATTCCCGAGACGATACCTCGATTTGCTGCAGAAGTTTATGATTCTCGTTCATCAACTTCCCCACATTCGTAAAAGATCTATCCTGTATAGCCCGTTTTGCTAAATACGCGATATTCTCAGCCCGATCAAAAACCTCCTGATACTTCTTCTGATTCATCTCCTTACGCTGCTTGACGCCATCAACCGCAGCTTTTGTATCGGTTACTTTACCCGTGTTTCCTATAACGATTTCTACAGGATTAGACAATGCTATCCGATCAATGATATTCTTTTCCCCTTTCTGAAACCAAATCAGACCACCGTATGTTGACGCTGTATTGTCAACACCAGAAGGCGTTCCATGATAGCCTTTTTCACCCTCAAATGCGATTTCATTAATCTCTTCATCAGAAAGAGTCATGTTGAAATACTCAGCAAGAGCGCGGGCGACTGCCACACATGATGCAGCAGAAGCACCAATGCCACTCGCTGCAAAAAGATTACCTTCTAAGGTGATACTGACCCCTTTTTTCAACAGATCAACACCCATTTTCTTAAACATCAGCTCAAACGATTCCTTCTGCTGATCAAGTTTATCCTCTTTATACTTCGGCGTTGCTGGCCGTTTATCCACGAGTTTGAACCCTGGTTTGTCATACACTTCAACCTTTGCAACTGTATAGTTCCCAATCGCGGATACAATAGACGGGATACCATATACAACAAAGTGTTCGTTAAACAGGATAGCCTTCCCGAAACCGATGCCATGCCCTTTCGTCATACAAAATCCCATAGCATTCTCAGATGGATTGGTTACAATACAAGATAAGTATATTACTTTTGCTGAAATTTATAAGGAAAATATACTTTGCATAGGTTTGTAAAAGAGTCTTTAAAGTTGTTAAAATATTGCAGCTATGAAAGAAATCCTTCCCCTGCACTATTTTTATTCTTATGCTAAGAGTGAACTTATCTTTGCCCTTAGAATACAATATAAAGTGCTAATTTAGATCTTAGCATATCAATTATCAATGTCAGACTCAAATCCTTTCTTGCTCCTCGCCTCACCTAAGTCATTTAACATGACTACAACATGTCTGTACTGTCATTATTTCAACCTTTTTTGAACAGCACAGAATGAGTCACACCGAAAATGCCATAGCGAAAGTGCCACAGCAAAGTGCCTTTACTCTGTAAAGGCACTTTAATCAAATGGCTTTGTAATGCCAGAATCAAATGGCAGAATCAAAGCGACATGATGATGATTTTAAAAAAACAAACAAAAAATTATTTCGTTTCTCATGTATTTTAACTAAATGTCAATCATTGTTATGCCGGTAAACCAGGGTTTAAATCTCCTCTTCTATACCTATTTGTATAATTTATTTTTTTTAATGTGAAATGTAATTTTTTTATGGATTTAATGTTTTTCACGTACCAAATCAGTACAATAACGTTTCATCGAGCAATAACGACATCGCGCTAAATCCTGATGATTTCTCTGGACAACATCGTTTCGCAATGAAGCGCGCATAGTTTTCATCACCGACTCTAACTCAAATCGCAATTTCGGATCAAACGGAATCGTATATGGAACGTTATTATACACAAGGATACCCTCTGGGACAAACACCCCAGATACATCCTCAAGAATCTGACAATATACAGCAAGCTGGAGCACCTGACTTTCATGCGGATGTAGTCCTCCTCCTGATTTTATTTCTACAGGAATACAATGCTTTTCTTTTCGCACAATGTAATCTGGTTTTCCGATAAGACGAGAGTGCTTTGATAAAAGCGGTTCCGCGGGAACATTCAAGTCAGAATACAAAATTCTACCATCCGGAATACCGAACGATTTCTTTTCCTCCCTTACTGAAAAAAACATCCTTGCAGCATACACAAAAAGAACGACTGCACCAATAATCAATAAGATACCAACAAACAGTAACTCTATAAAATCACCTCCAAAAAACCAGAAGAAACGCGATGCATAATACCACAGAACCAAGGAGCGCGTACCATTGTGAATATCTCAGTTTTTTATCAAACTTATCAATTGTGTTACCTAACGCAACATGCACGTGTTTTCCTGGTTCTAGAGATTGAGATTCTGGTTCGTATCCACATCGTTGTAACCACCATGCATACGAGCAATATCGATATTGACCGATTTCCGAGGCACTCAACACATCAGTCTTCTTCTTGAGTGATATTTGTTTTCCCATCACTCAATTGTGATACTACCCAACTATTAATAGATGCCCCAGAGATAACCGAAACTATATCATGGCTTTGTCTCAAAAGTATTCCTCTTCCACATATTTCCTCAACAACATCATCAAATTATACACAATGATTTTCAACGCGATTTCTACCTGTTGAACACCTCTTTTAATGGAGGCGACAGTGC
>CABMCU010000017.1 GCA_902384685.1 uncultured archaeon
ACCATTTCGTGGGTCGATATGTTTTAAGCAGAATGGTTTGCGTTCCTTCATGTTACACTATCATAAAATGTACCTTATCGGATACCCCCATCTTTAGATGGATTTATTTTGGGAGGATGTCATTTATCACTTTAAAAAAAACAGCGATAACCTATAGATAAAGGAAGAAAGTGTGTCCCTAAGTTTTTATTGTCTCCATTTTGAACCAGACTGGATAATATATTATCAATGACCAGTTCATTACAATCACATTGTTATAATTGAGATAATATATCCAATAAACTGATTTTTATTTATATATACCAGAACCCTATTCGATTTTACGGAACCATGTTATTATTTGGGAGTCCAGATCGCCTTTCCGAGAGGTAAAATATTCTTACCAGCCATCGTGTTAAGTATAATTGCAGCAGCACCATAAAACGATAATACCGAGGTTAGAAGAAGAAAAACACCAGCAGGCTGTGCAGAAATCTCATAGAGGTAATGGGGAATAAGGAAAGCAACCGCTAAATCAACTGCAATCAATATTCCAAACAAGATTTTATTTGTCATCAGTGATGCCATGGTTGCAATAAGACTGAAGATGAGAATACCTATGAGGCCATATGCATAATACGTGATATCTCCTTTACTTACAATAGTAGAGTTGTTGATAAACAAGGTTAGTGCAATCGAAAACATCGTCATCGCGTATACTGAAAACACAGTCGCACCAAAGACGTTGTTTCGTTTAAACTCCATAACTCCCGCGATGAATTGTGCGATCGCACCAAACATTAAAATCCAGGGAATCATCAGTGATTTTTCAACATTGGATGCAAGTTTCAGGTCAGCAGATGCAAGCACTAACGCAGCAACTGCAAGACCAATCAAACCAAGCACAGCAGGTTCAGCAACTGGTACGGTTTTTACTTCTGTTTTCGTGTTCAAAACGTCTTTCTCCTCTGTGAAGTTCGCTACTTTTTTGTGTTCCATTTACTTCCACGTCTCCCAATATCGTTTCTGATTACTCGGCGGCTGTTCCTCTTTAGCATAGGTGCCACCCCAAAGATTCAGACCATTTTTTTCATCAGCATCAATCTTATCCTGTAACATCTTGAGCATCTTTTTATCCGTAAAACCGAGTTGTCTCATTTTTTGTGGTGTAGGGATGCCATTCGGCGTCCATCCCCTACGGTAATAGACAGCATCCGCGAGTTTATTGTACTGGCCTCGACGAAACTCATAGAGAATCGTGAGTTTCTCTCGTACTGTCATTTTTTCAACATCCTTCGGAGATTTTCTAAGTTTTTCGAGGAGTTGTGTATCGTACCGTTCTTTCCTTGATAAATACTCCATTTCAGTTACTGGCCCCATCGCCCGGAACGGGATCCAATCATCTTTTCGCTGCCCTCGTCCCATCCATACATTCATCGCACGTTGCCAGTTGTAACAGCGTTCACTTTGTAAAATAAGATCCTCTTTGGTGACGTTCCAACCAGTCATCGCATTCTGGTACTCAACATAGTTTTGTACATGCTCAGGAACCTTTGAAGGTTCAGCAGTCTCTGCATTGTTCGCTGGTTCAATATCGTTCCAGGGAAGTTTACATAGTCCATTAAGCCCAAACCAAGTCCGCCACATGGGGTAATAATGGAGTGCTTCTGCTTTCATTTGAAACGTTGGGATCGCGTTGTTTACCATATCCATGAAAATCAGCCAAGCCTCATCATGCTGTGGCCCTTTCAAGGTCAGTCCGTATCCACCTTGCATCGCAAGTGATTCTTTGGTGACATATTCTGAGAACTCAAGCCCCTTGCTTTCCATTCCAGTATCTTCTACAAGTTGCTTTTCACCCCAGTTTTTTTGAATAATCCAGTCTTTCACCCGTCGTGCGCCTCTGGCTGCCACTTGGATAAACTCACTGGTATCACCTTGTGCTATCCGATGTAGCAATTCGAGTGCTGCATCTGCATTTCCAAAACAAAGCTCCAGACCGCTGCATCGTTCCTTATTCAAAATTCCATATTCGTACATCTCCATGTAAAATGCAATAGCTGTCCCAGCTGAGATAGTATCAATCCCGTAGGTGTCACAGTAAAAGTTAAACTCAAGGATCCATAATGGGTCCCAGATGCTCATATTTGAACACGCACCAATGGTTTCGTATTCTGGGCCATCAACGGTTACCTTTTCCCCTTTGTACGGTCCTGTCATCACTGTATATCCGTCGACCGTTTTTGCACACGCCATCGTACAACCATGCCAGCAACCATCAGGAATGATTTTCGTAAACAATTCATAGAACTTTGGTGAATATATCTTTGATGCTTTCGGGAAACTGCCAAAACGATAATTCTCTGTTGGAAGGAGGTCGTAGGCATCCATGATCTCCACCAGATGCCCAGTCCCCACTGCACGCATGTTGCACTGGTAACGATCGAGATTGCGGATCTCACGATGGAGTTTTATCCCCACTTTCGCTAATGTTATTGGATCAGCAGGGTGATTAGAGACACCGTCGAATCGCCCTACTTTCACGACAAGCGCCTTTATTTTTTTATCGCGTAACACTGTTCCTAATCCACCCCGACCTGCTTGTTTAATCCGCGGAACCTTTCTTCGTATATCATAAAAAGAGAAATTCAGACATCCCCAATAACTATGCTGTGCAGCAAGCCCAGACGACACGATAGAAACCTTTTGTCTAGATTTGTCGGTATTTTCCGTTGCGTACATCTGGGTGAGTTGTTCACTAAGTAAATGTGTGTTGATTTCTTCTAAAGGAGCGGCCTCAATTGAAACGATTCCTTTTTCACCGTCAATGACAACTACAACATCTTCTCTTGCTTTACCTTGCAACTCGAGTGCGTCAAAACCAGCGAATTTCAAATACGGACCGAAGAATCCGCCGACGTTACAATCACAAATAATGTTCGTTGACGGTGAGATGCTTAGACAGAGAGATTTTCCTGATCCCGCATATTGGGTAGTACCACAGAGTGGACCTGTGGTGATAAGCAGCTCATTTTCCTCACTATTCCATCGTGTGGTTGGTTTAATCGAATCCCAGAGGAGTTTTAATCCAAATCCTCTACCACCCGTGAACTTCTTTTTCATGTCATCAGTGACTGGTTTTTCCTGTATAATCCCGGTGCTGAGGTTTACGTAGAGCGTTCGATTTGCATATCCCCTGTTCACCTCACCTTTCTTATACAAATAGGACGCTAACACTTTATGAGCCGATTGTATCTTTTTCAGATCCCAGTGGTGTTTGGTAATCCCTGTTCTATACTCTTCGATTGCGATCTGTCCTTCCACCATGTTACGCTCCTAATCGATAATGTACAACTTGTGTAATATCTGCAATTTGAATTTCAATGAGTTCTAATGCTTTTTCTGGACACACACGGACACACGATCCACAGGAGATACATTTGAATGGTTCGATACGCGCATCAGATTTTCTCATCGCACTAATCGGACAAAAACCAACACATGCTTGACATCCGATACAGAGCTCTTTCTCTAACCATACCACCCCATTTTTTTTCCTTGTCAATGCACCAACCGGGCACATATCAAGGCAAAGCCCGCGTTGATCACATACGTGCATCGTATATTTTTTATCTGCTTTTTTAATGCGAATCGCTGATTTCTCACCACCATCTTTGGTTTTAAAATGCACCTGCGAACAAGCTTTTTCGCACTCAAGACAGCCTTTGCATTTCTCTGCATGAAACTTCAAGATTTTGACTGTTTTTGGGTGATCCATGAGCTATCCCCGCCATCACCACACGATAAGGACAGTGTTGATAATAACAATGATCCAACAAATCGCTGACACGCCCATGGTGACGGGATAATAGATTCGATCTTTCATAGTTATATCAAGTTTTTTCAGTGTGAATACAACAGGTACGGTAACCGCTCCAATAAGTGCTGTAAGCAATCCACTTGCAAGGATTTGCGGGATGAAGACGATAAGGTTTTCTAGGTAAAATCCCGCGGAGGAAAACAAAGGTGTGAGGATCTGCGTGATGATATACCCGCCTATATAAACGAGGTATGCAGAGAGTATTCCAAGGCTTGTTTGAATGGTGAGGGTTTGAGGTTTTTTCAAATCAAGGGAAAAACTAGTCCAGATAAGATCAAAAAGGAGTCCTTCTGTCATGATAGCGATTGCAGAACAAATGAAACAGCCACCAAAAGGATTGAAGAGCCGGAGCGCTCCTGCTACAAGCCCGATTCCTGTTTGCATACCTGGCTGTCTGAAGGTGGTTCTACTTAACGTCATCAGACCTATAGCAAAAACACCAGTCATAATTGCTCCTGCTGGGAGATTTATATCACGGAGAACAGATCCGATGATACATTCAGCAAAACCCCAAAGAGACCCAAAAACAATAATTCCTGCTATAAATTTCATGTTCTTCATGATTTAATTCACCTCGATTGTTACGATATTTTTAACATGAAATGCTTTTGGTAAATCTGAAAAGATTGATTCACTATCTTTCGTGAGCAAACCGTTTTTCATATTTTCCCACGTCACTGTCTTTTCATACCCATCTGATCCGCGTAGCGTGTACTTATGTTGCTCTGGTTGAGAGACCCCGGTTTTCAGCATCAAGTCATCCAATGCGATACCGGTGTATTGGGATTCATTCAACGTCCGTGATTTGGCAAGAGAAAAGAGTTGATCCATAGTATAGTGTTGTCCATTCACTAGCAGCGTATTAGTTGTTGTTTGTGTTGCATACACATAGATTGAAGAGACGCTACCGATAAGCAGAATTAGGAGCGCAAAAATTGGTAATAGTCGGTCTTTCCCCATAAGTCTCGTTGGGATGGATACAAAGGTGGATATTTAAAAATTAGCCTTGACAATAGTGTCCATTTAGGGATTTTGGTTACTAACTCTTCAAAGCTCACTAAAAAGAGCCGGTGGAGAGAGTACGGTATATGACTTGAAAGCCCGCAGGATCAAATAGCTACATATTTCTGCTTGATTCTTCAATTTGTGCTTTCTGAAGAATATTACTATAGTCGATAAACACCGTTTTAATCTCTGTGAACTCATCGATTGCTGTTGTTCCAGCTTCTCGTCCACCATTTCCCGTATTCTTTATTCCGCCAAATGGAAGATGCACCTCAGCACCAATAGTCGGAGCATTGATGTATGTGATACCGGTTTCAAAATCTTCAATCGCTCTAAAAGCTAGATTAACATCCTTTGTGTAAATCGATGAAGAAAGGCCATATTCGACATCATTGGCGATTTTAACCGCTTCTTCGTAGTTTTTTACTTTCATGACACTGAGAACTGGACCAAAAATTTCCTCTTTGGTGATCCGCATGCCATGTTTTGCTTCAAAGATTGTTGGCTGAACAAAAAATCCTTTATCATATATACCACCAGTAAGTCTCTTTCCACCACAGATCAATCTTGCGCCTTCTTTTACACCAATATTAATATAGTTCAATACTGTTTTCAACTGATCTTCACTCGCCACAGGACCAACATTTACGGTTGGATCGAGCGGATCACCTATTTTCAATACGTTCGTTCTTTTCACCAAATTATCTATTACTTCAGCATATACTTTTTCATGAACAATAAGACGACTCGTTGCAGTACATCGTTGCCCTTGACTTCCAAACGCACCAAAAAGAACCCCTTCAATAGCCAAATTAGTATTTGCATCATCCATGATGATCTGAGGGTTCTTCCCACCCAACTCAACCTCAACAGATTTCAAATACTTCGCAGCTCGTGTATACACATCAACACCTGCAGAGACTCCACCTGTAAAAGAAATAGCTTTCACCCGTGGATTTTCAACGATTTCATTACCAACCGTGCTTGCTGAACCAGTGACAAAATTCAGTACACCAGCGGGAAGACCTGCTTCATCGAATATTTCAATGAGTTCTGCAGCACAGAGTGGAGTTAAAGATGCTGGTTTGAAGATTACAGTATTCCCTGAGATGAGCGCCGCTCCGAGCTTCCAACAAGGGATTGCTGTCGGGAAATTCCATGGTGTGATGCACCCGACAACGCCGATTGGTTGACGTACTGTCATACAAAATTTGTTTTGTAATTCTGAGGGCGTTGTTTCACCCAACAGTCGTCTTCCTTCACCTGCAATATATTCAAGAAAATCAATCGATTCCTGGACATCACCTTTTCCTTCAGCAATAATTTTCCCCATTTCTTGTGATACAGTTGAACCTAGCTCGTCTTTCTTTTCTCGCATGATTGATGCTGCTTTAAAGATGATTTCCCCTCGTTTCGGTGCCGGATGTTTTTTCCATTTCGGAAATGCTTTCTCAGCAGCATCTATAGCTTTGATTACGTCATCTTTCGTACCTTGTGGAAACATTGCAAGGACTTCACCAGTACCAGGGCTTTTTGTCTCAAAGATTTTACCGGTTTTTGATGGTATCCATTTTCCATCGATAAATAATCCATAGGTCTTCATGTTATCAAATATCCTGTTTCTCCTCGTTCGATACTGTGTGTATTGATGAATTATTGAAAAATCTTTTTACGGATAATCAGGTGAATTTTTTAGGCTTTGTTAAGGTGTATTCTTAAAAAATATTTAAGATAACTGTATTAAATGAATATTTTATTCGCTTCCAAGAAGATTGAGTGAAAAAACAATCTACAAGGAGAAAATTTGAATGAACAAAATTAAGATCACGGTATTAAAAACCCTTGTTCAAAAAGACTTTCAATCATACTGTGGTGTTCCCATTGAGAAATGCCCGTGTTTTTCTGAAGGTCAGGTTTTTTATACCACCTATGAAAAACCAGAGGGATTTTGCGATTGGGCTTGGAATGATATTCATCCGTACATCGTATCGTTTTTAACTGGAGGGAAATTCACCAAGGGCATCTTTGAAGGGTGGATGAAAGATAAGAATACAATGATTGCGTGTTGTACTGATGGAATACGACCCGTCATCTTTGAATTAAAAGTTACCAAGGGCGAATAAAAGAAATAAGACTTTCTTTCTCTCCTGAAAAAAGATTTAAGCGCCGAGGAGGAGATTTGGGCGCCAAAATACCGGTAAAATATTTTTAGAAAATAATTATTCAAGATTGATCATTGTCAATTATTTTGAATTACCTTCATGTTTTTAAGAGAAGGAATTCTTTGTCCACCAGTAGGTGTCGAAGAAGTGGAAACGTATTCGGGAACTTCTCTAATAATCTTTCCCAGAACTGAAATACTGGCTTATCATTATATGAGCAGGGCATGGTCACTGTTAAACTACCCCAATCACTTTCTGCGCCAAGCGTATCCATCGCCTTTGCTTTGATAGTGTAGGTACCTCTTTTCGTATATGTATGACCTGCCCACCCTAGTTCACCTGATGCAAAATCCTGGCTCTCCACTGCTGAGCCATCACCCCAGTCAATACTGCAGGTGACAGGATTATTATCAGGGTCAACTGAAATAATTCGATACCAATATTCTTGCTGTATTGTTCCATTAATCGTACCCGTTATCGTTGGCATCCCTGGGGGACTATTGGATTGCACTGGTCCAAATGCATGAAGATATCCTTTACCTTCGTCATAACCTGAACCAATATACACAGTTTCATCTTCTCCTATGCAGGGTGACGAATCAATGTAATCCAAGGCAATCTGTTTTCTCCATCGTTCTGTCCCATCAGGGTTCACCGCAATGATTTCACCACCCGCAGCATCACCAATATGGGTGCCGACGTAAATCGTGCCATCCGCGGAAATCGCAGGAGATGACGTAAAAATAGTTCTCCCGGACCCCATATTGAAACTCCATTTCAGTGTTCCACCTGGATTGACCGCATAGAGATATTGTCCGCCAACGTAGATGGTACCATCGTTTCCTATCGACGGGTTGGTTTCCGTGCCATAGCCTCCAATGCTACATTTCCATTTCAGCGTCCCATTCGGATACAATGCATACAAATACCCATCATAGGAACCAATGTAGATGGTATCATCAGTAGCAATCGACGGAGAGTTCTTGATCTGGCCCCCTGTTTTATATTGCCACTTCAGCGTCCCATTTGGATACAGAGCATAGATATATGTGTCATAAGACCCAAAAAAGATGATGCCGTCATCACCGATTGTGGGGGAGGAGGAAATGGCGTCTCCTGTTTGAAATCGCCATTTTTCTGTCCCATCAGGGTTCACAGCATGCAACTTGCCTCCATCACCCAATGACCACAGGGTTCCAACATAGATAGTACCATCCTGTGCGATAGTTGGAGCACAAGAAATGTCAGCATGGTTCGTAAAAAATACCCATTTTCTCGTCCCATTTGTTGAATACACCGCATGCAAATAGTCATCCCAAACGCCAATATAAATGGTGCCATCTTCAGCGATCGCTGGAGTAGAAGAAATTACACCACCAGTTTTGTATTTCCATTTCAGATTTCCATCAGGGTGTACGGCGTATAGATACCAACTGGAATCTCCAAAATAGAGCGTTCCATCCTCTCCAATGATTATCCCACCACGAACATGGCCCGTAGGTCCTTCACATTTAAACCGCCATTTCTCAAGACCAGGATTATTTGCCGTGCTATAAGGACTGCGACTCGTATGATGCAGGTCATGGCAGTATAGTGGCCATGCAGAGTCCATTGGACCACCACCAAATTGGTATAGTTTATCCGAGAACGAAAAAATCACATCGTCAATCAGCTCTTTATCAGCTGCGTCAGTATCCGTCTCTCCAATTACCAGCATGATCATCGAAGATCCGAGAACCAAAAATACGACCAAAAATATCGAATACCATTTGATGAGAGTAGTCTTCATAGTATTTCCTCCGAATATATATAATACAATCAGTTAAAATAGTTTTTTATGACAAACTGATTTTATAATACGTTCAACGACAGATTTGTTACCTTTATAAAGCATCATCGAATTACTATTTTTTCCAAAAAGGAGGGAAAGGGAATATGAAAAAACAACTAGTTGCCGTATTTTTAACGCTGGTGATGATCGGAACGAGTGTTCTTATAATGCCCGACGATATGAACGTACAGGCATTATCGGGTGGCGAAAATGGTGTTGGCTTAGACAATGATTATATCAAAGATATAGCACAGGAATTAAGTAACATAGTAAATGAAAATGAAACTTATGGACGAGGGAGAGACTTTGGAACATATGGAGAAGAACTTGCTCGTTTAAGTATTGTAGGATGGATGCAAAATTTAGGTCTTGAGGACCCGACATCAGGTCCATACCCATATCGAGAGCGAATAACAAGCATATTGTATCCATTGCAACTCTTGTTCAGTGGCGGTGAAAAACTCAACAGTAAAATCGAAATTAACTCTAAGCATCTCACCATCAATAATTTGGCTAATGGCGAGGATGTAGATTGTTATATCAAAGCTGTGACAAATGGTACCCGCACTGGTCGTGTTCACTTCTTTCCAGAAAAAGAGAGAATGAAATTAACGCATAACTTCACGGGAACGAATTTATCCTTAATTCCTAAGAGTATGATAGTGGATCGTATTGAACTTCCTTTTTTCCAGGCAATAATGGAGTACATAAGCACACATCTCCCCTTTCGCAATCCCGGAGGCTTAACATTAGATGAATTTATCAAACCACTGTTTGAAGAGTACTATGATTTTACATTTGAGACGATTGATCCCAATGATAATTCCACCTGGCCGTCCTTTGTTAAAAAAGTAAATTTAACCGAGGATTGTGTAACAATTGAAGAAGACCCCTCGTTTAACCCAAACTTTGTGACTAACTGGGAAGGCATCCGTTTCCTCCATCCTCTATGGGATGAAGTTCATTCTGGCTTTACGGGTATTTTTGATTGGTTTGTTAGTCGGTTAATTGAGTGTATTATCTTTGTGGTTGAGTGTGTAGTTAGTGAATGTTTTCCAAACTTAAAAGCAGAAATCAGGTATGATTACACTGCTGATTCATATAATACCCGTTTTACTGGTGACAGCTATATACCAATCATTTATATCAATGGTTCAATTGGGAACACAATAAATCAAAGTTTAGATGATTACTCTGTTACCTACTGGTTAAATCAAACCTATAACAACAATGTAGAAAGTTATAACGTTATCGGACAGATCAGTGGAACAGATCCAAGTAAAACAGTTATCGTCTGTTCTCTTTATGACTCATTATGGTGCCAGGGTACAGCAGATTCAGCAGTCGGTTGTGGAACCGTCTTAGCCCTCGCTAAATACATGAAGAACCATAGTATCACTCCTAAATATAACATAAAATTTATCCTTTTCAGCGGAGAGGAATGGGGCTACAAAGGAGCACGACACTATCAAGCAACACATAAAAATGAAAACATTACTGCGGTCATCGATCTCAATCAACTTGGTATGAAGAAAATCAATCAGAATGACCCTGAGCTGTTCTTAAACCTTCTCACAAACAATATTGACGCAGAAATTAAGTTGATACGAATAAATTGTTTAACGACAAACTATCAAAACAGAACAGGCTATGGTTTCCGACCGATGTATACTCCCTGGGGTACGCTAAGCAACGACTTTGCGTTTGCTTTTCCCAATCTCCTTCGTGATTGTAAAACCATCTGTTTCTTAAAAGACTGTGGATGGTATCTGCACCATCGAGATGGCATGAATCACACTGCTGGTGATACGATGAGCAACATCGACTGGGATGATTTGTATACCACTGCGGAACTTGTATGGAACGTCACGAAATATTTTACCATTGATCCGAACTGCTTTTTCAAACCAGGGTATCCAACTACTCAAATCACTGATTCAAATCATGATGGTAAAAACGATAGGGTCAACGTCACGTTCTCCGTAGGTACTATCATGCCCCAAGATCGTATCAGGGTTGAAGCATGCCTCATCCCAATCATTATTCCCAAGCCACCGAATCCACCAAACCCACCAAATCCCGACTCTCCTGGTCCCTATTCAGCTCAAGGAAAAACATTTAACTACATCCCTTATCAATCAGCATCATATCCCCTGAGTGATGCAAATCGTCTTGAATACAAAGAACGTGTCATTGATACTTGTATTCCTCGTTTTATTGACAACTTCTATAAAACAAAGGATTACACCATCTATAAATCTTCGGGGATTAACGATTCTTTCGTCTTTAACATTACAAATTACATGCCAAATGTAAAATATAAATTAACACTGAAACTCTCTAATTCAACTGGCATCATCGACCTCAAGGAGAACAATACCTGGAGCACAACACTCGACCTCAAATCAGTGAACAATGGACCTGACATCAACATACATCCAAACCCTATCAAGCGTATTGAGCCGCTCATCGATCAGAACAACGATGGTACACCAGAAAAAAACGGGATCATCACTCTCACCGTCAACTCCACAGACCCCGACCCAGTTGATACTGTCGAGTACCAGGCATGCTTCACTAACACCAACGGCGACACCGAGTACAGCGAATGGACACCCCCTACCACACCAAACACGAACCACACCGAGGAATTCACCTGGATGCTCCCCAACACCACCCAGCTCCAGATTAGAACCAGGGATAACTACCATGCGTATAATCAAACCAGCAGTTGGTCAGATCCGATCAGCATCCCCTTCGGCCCTAGCTGCCGGGCGAATATCACACCCACGGTTGAACTTCTCGACGAAGAGCTCATTTTCAAAGGCCTGGAAAACCACATTAACAACATTCAATCATGGGAATGGAACTTCGACGATGCTACGACCCCAGACACGATCCAGAATACTACCCATAGCTTCAACCAACCCGGGACTTACAACATTACCTTGAACGTCACCGAACAAAACGATACCATATATTCGTATAATACCACAGTTCAGATTCTGTATATTACGGCAAATTACACGGAAATTACCACCGTCATCCAACCGAATCAGACCATCGCATTCACCGACGCCTCCGACGCCTACTATACGATCCAGAACTGGACCTGGGACTTTGACGACGGCACCAACTCGTACGATCAGAACCCGTCCCATAACTTTACAACTGAGGGCGCATACACCGTAAATTTAACCGTCACCGACAACCAGAGTCATACCCATACCCTGAACCGAACCATCTATGTCGACACCACACCACCAGAGATCCTCCTCATCCCCCAGCCATCAGACACCATCAATCTCGGATCACCCGTGACTCTTAACGCGGATTTCTTCGATGCCCTCAGCGGCGTCCAGAATGCGGCCGTCAACATCACCTACCCGAACAACACTACCAGCAACCAGACGATGACCACCAACCACTCCAGCCCCGATGACTATGAATACACCGTGACTGACACCTGGCAGACCGGCCAGTACTTTTACCGACTCTGGGTCAGAGATTATGCGAATAATACGAACTTTTCAACCTACCGGAGTTTCACCGTCTGCAACAACTTTGGCAACACCAACCTCGGGGCATGGAACCAAAGTATCTCCAATCGGATCACTGGCACCGTCTTCACCTGCCATGAAAACGGCACCGCCGACTCCATCACCATGTTCATCAAGGCAAATGAGAGCACCCCGCCGAAACACCTGAAAGCCATGATTTACACCACCGGTGGATCATTGCTTGGGACGACCGAGGAGAAGAACACATGGACAGGGTCCGGCTCAGAATGGATGATCCTCAACTTCACCGGCACGAGACCAACATTAACCAAAGACACCGAATACCAGCTAGTATGCTGGAGTAACGACCCCACCTGCATTCTCTATTATGAAAACAGCTCAACAAATATAGGACGATATGAGAATGAAACCTATGGTACCCCACCGAACCCCTTCGCCAGCCTGAATGAAAACAGAGAATATTCCCTCTATTGTTCCTACTCAACAAAACCTGTCATCACCCTTATTTCTCAGACGCAAGACACGGTAGGGTTTGGATTCAACACCAGTATCACCACGTGTGTCTCTGATGCGGTGAACGGCGTGGACGAGGTACTCATTAATATCGATTACCCCAATAATATTTCCCTATGTTCACCGATGGAGGACATCGGGAATAACACGTATTCCTATGTTTTTTCTGACACTTGGTTGGTTGGACAGTATAATTATTCGATCATCGCCTACGACCGTTTCGGCAGAAACAATACCAGCACCCAACAGAGTTTCAATGCTTCCGCAAACGCGACCCTCAGCATCTCAACTCTTGTAGATACGTATAGTGACAATGAGACGATCAACCTCACCGATCCCCCAGCAGGGGGAGACGATGATGACAATAACAGCATCGTGGAACAGGGTGAAACCTGGAACACCTACTATAACACCACGACGAGGACGTACACCCTTCAGTGCTATGGTGACCCTATCAACTACAAAGATGAGGAGGGCCAATGGAATCCCATCAATTGTACACTCCAACCGTTGAGTCCCACGCACCCGGCGTATCGCTATGGATATGTCGCGGGAAACGAAAAAAACGTAATGAATGTCTATTTCAAACGATGGAGCAACGCCACTTACCCTGTCGCCTTTACCTACGACAAGGACACAGATCCCCTAGTTCGCGTCGTCCGGAGTAAACTCATCGGAATTGGCTATGTCGATCCGCAGAGTGATTGGGGTTCCGCGACGATTCAAACCATCAGGAGTAGCAGAGGAACCATTCAGGGGAACACGGGTGTCTACCCGGGTGTGTTCACCGGGGTGAACGCCTCATGGATGATCGAGAACGGGAAACTCAAAGAAGAACTCCTCCTCACCCCGGAAGCGTCTACGGCATTACGGACACATCCGCCAAGCAACTATGGTCTGAATAATCAAACCTCCTGGCTCGTCTGGGTGACGCAGCTGAATTTCGGTACGTAAACTCCGATCCTCAATGGGACTGTGCAGACCGGGAATTTCAGCACCGATACAAACGACTCTTACATAGCATTCAAGGATCCGGGTGGTGACATCCGATTTAGCCTCCCGATCGGGTACGCCTGGGAGCTCAATAATGAGAGTCATTCGATTACATTGCGATATCGTCTAATTAAACAAAATAACGAATTTTACCTGTTAGCTGGTGCGCCGGTATCCTGGTTTACGTCAGCGACGTATCCGGTGGTTGTGGATCCGTCGACGACGGTGTATACTGGCACCTCGGATGGATATATTACCTATAGTAATTATTGTAATTGGAGTACGGCTCATGCTGCCACTTCAGGACTTGCCTATGCGAATCATCAATATGATGATATGACCATGTCCGCAGGAGAACAGTCTGGTTCCGGCACCTATTATTGGATCTACCGAGGGTTTTTCATGTTTGACACCTCGGGCCTCCCCGACACTTGCCAGGTAACGAACGCCACCCTCCAAGTCTATGGGTATGGAGAAGCGGATTCGAGTGTGTGTGCCATGAAGGGAACACAAGGAGATAGTCTCGATCAGTATGATTTTGATAATTTCGAAGGATCTGAATATGGTCATGTCGCCTGGTCAACCAGTGGCTATAACACTATCACGTTTAACGGCGCTGGGAGAGCTGATGTGAGTAAAACCGGGACGACCTATGTGTGTTGTCGGGAATATAATCATGATTATCTGAATGTGGATCCCGGGGCGGACCAGGAATATCGAAACGGGTGCTACTGGGCGAATTATGAAGGAACATCTCGTGATCCGAAACTTTCCATTGAATATATTGATATCCCCCTCGTGAGCACGTCGACCGCGGATTCACTGTCCACGTCGTCGTTCAGAAGCGGGGGATACAATCTTAACGATCAGGGGAGTACGATTACGGAGAAAGGAATCCAGTGGGGGACGACGACTCCGCCGTCAACCAAAACATCCTTTGGGAGCGGGGGAACATCTAATTATTCGGTGACGAAATCAGGGTTACCTGAGAATACGAAGTATTATTACCGGGCGTACGTGACGAATGCGGTTGGTGACGGCTTTGGGTCCATTTTGAATGCGTATACTCTTGCTGCTCCCCCCGCGGACAATGAGTTTACCGTGGATGGGTATGGGACTACGTGGATTAATATGAGTGTCGTTGATGCCGATCAAAATCCTACCGCGGATTTAACCGGGGCGTATTTCGAGTGTATGACCGGTGGTGCGTCAGCGAGCGGCTGGACCGCCAGTATCGCCTCAGGGAGGTATTATTATAACGCGACTGGTCTCACCCCGGGTGTCACGTATGGGTATCGGGTGAAATATCGAAATGGTGATGGAATAAACACAACCTCCACCAGTGAGAAGCAGCAAACCACGATCCCTCTTCCGACTGTTGATGCGAAAACACCAGTGAATGGCTCTACTGGTGTCGCCCCCATTCCACCTGTCACCTGTGTAGCGTATGTGAATGATACAGATGGGGATCAGCTCACGGTCACCTGGGCGACGAATGTGAGTGGAACCTGGGTGAAGATTCATACGAATGGGAGTGTCCCGGCGAATAGCACACTATCGTATCAATACACGGAGTTTAATGACTATAATACGACGTATTATTGGCGGGTGTACGTCAACGACGGGACAAGTAATGTTAGTGAAACCTATCGTTTTATGACCCTGACCATCAACACCTGGGTGAATCCGATCACCCCCTATAATCAGACTATTGTCCCCGTTTCTCTTACCGCGGATTCTGTGGAGCTTGTCCCGGATAACATTACGTTATATTACCGGTGGTCGATGGATAATGTCTCCTGGGATGGGGGTGCATGGGCGTGGAACAACAACACGGTTGACACCAACGCCTCGAACGTTGATGAAATCCCTGATATCGGTAGTGAAACCAATTTCTCGTCTGCCCAGGGGTTAACACCAGATACGAATAGTATGTGTATTTCGGAGACAACAAGTGCTCCGGTTAAGGATGCGGTGGATTCGAATACGAGTGATGTGGATAGTTCTGTTGATAAGGGTGTTGAAACGAGTTTTGTGAACTGCTAGGAAACGGTTCCTGATTCGGATGTGATGACGCTGCAGGAGAGGAATTATGGGAGTAATGATGTGAAAGCGAGTGTGGTGCAGACCAGTGATGTGGATAGCACCCCGGATTTCGGATCGGAAACCAATTTTGTGAATTGTAAGGAGACCGCGCCAGATGGTGATGTGATGACGCTGCAGGAGGCGGACCGTGGAACCAGTGAGATCTCTGAGTATAAGTATGTTGATGGGTTTACTGCAACAAGCTCCCAGTGGACGAAGGTTGGGTCATCACCGTATCTAAACGCCACCGGTGATAATAAGTATATCCGGTGTCAGAGCGATGGGTATGATGATTACTGGTATACGGTTGCGGATACGACGAATACAGGGAGCGGGTTTACGGTCAAGTTAGACGTATATACGATCTACACGTATCCGGGGGAGTTATCTGCGACGGATGCCGTGAATTGGTATATTGATACCAATG
>CABMCU010000018.1 GCA_902384685.1 uncultured archaeon
CATTTCGTGGGTCGATATGTTTTAAGCAGAATGGTTTGCGTTCCTTCATGTTACACTATCATAAAATGTACCTTATCGGATACCCCCATCTTTAGATGGATTTATTTTGGGAGGATGTCATTTTTTATAATTTTGACTATATTATCCTATTAGTCTACCCAAGTTTGCATTTGCACTAATTCAATAATCTCTATAAAATAGGGGTCTTTATTTCAGTGTTTTTTTAGTGAATATTATTTCTCGTATCGGTATGTACGCGAGTAGTATACCAATGTACACAAACACGAGAAGTCCTGGCCACCATGGTGCGGTTTTGAAGATTGCAAGTTGAATCCCTGTCACAATGAGTACGGCGACTATTACGCCCATTAATGCTTCCCCAGCGACAAGCCCTGCGGTAAATAAGAGTCCGGTGCGTATTGCTTTTTCCTTTGGTGTGACCCCAGTTTGTTTAATTGCAAGCTCCCAGTCGCTGAGTTCTTCCTCTTCTGCACTCCCATATTTTTTCTTTAGAACGACATCCGTCATATGGCGGATGCCTCCACCCAAGAAGATCGGAACCGATAGTGTAAATGGAAGATAGATTCCAATCGCAACTGGAAGAACCGGGAGATTAATAAGGATGAGGATTAATGCAAGTACTGCGCCGGCAACCACATACGGCCAGAGCATATTTCATCCCAGGATTCCTTGAACGATTCCTTTCATGAGGAACGCTTGTGGGGCTGGAAGTTTTGTGCTGCCAATAGTAAACGCTTGGTGTAATACACTGATAACGATTCCGACAACGGCAGAGATTGCGATCACACCGAAGATCATCGCGATCTGCAGTTTTTTTGGTGTTGCTCCAATCATTTGACCGGATGCCATGGTTTGCAGGAGATCCCCGGAGATTGACCCACCAATGCAGACAACCGCGGAGATGAAAATTACAATAGCCATGCCTTGTAATCCTGTTACCCCGAGTCCAAGCATAAGTAAGCTAACAATAAGAAGCACAGTGACTGTTACACCTGATATAGGGCAATTGGAAGAGCCGACAAGACCAGTAAGGTATCCTGCAAGTGCGCTGGCGATGAACGCAAGAAAAATAGTAAGAATCGCCATAATAAACGAAATACCCATAAGCCCCGAGAGCAGCTGGTATAATACAAAAATCGGTAATACCATGATCCCGATAGCTATAAAGACGAGTTTGTAGTTCAAATCTTGTTCGGTGCGTTTTTGTGTTTTCGATCCTTGTTTTCTTAATCCTATTGCTGCTTCTTTAACACTGTCGACAAGGTTTGTTCGAATGGAGTACACAGCCCAGAGACCACCGATAAGCATTGCTCCAACACCAATGTATCGTACCTGTTCCCCCCAAATTGTATAAAATCCACCGATGAGATTTCCTAATCCAGCATATTCGGCTGTTGGGGTTGGGAGTCCGGTGACGAGAATCAGAAGTGGTGCAATAATGACCCAACCAAGTAGCCCTCCTACAAGTACATAAGATGAAATCCGTGGTCCGATGATCCATCCGACAGCAAGAAGAGCAGGTGACAGCGTGGTTCCACCATAGAGCCATGCTTCATGTTCTTTCCCAAAAATCGCGTATTTTCCGATGCCGATGATGCCATCCATGGTATCGTGAAAGAGATTGAGTGACAATTGACCAAATTTGAATAGTGCTGCAGCTAGCGCGCCAATGGCAAGCCAGATACCACTTACACGTTCTTCCTTCTCGACTTGTTGTCCGCCAACAGTCGTCGTTAAGACCGCTGCGACAGCGATTCCTTCTGGAAACGGGAGCTCTGTTTTAACGACGAGCGCTCGTCGGAGAGGAACCATCCAGAGAACACCAAGTATTCCTCCGATGAGAGAGATAAATGTTGTTTCTAGATAGTTTATCTCAGTCCATGCTCCTAATAAAATTAGCGCAGGGATAGTAAAGATAACTCCTGCTGCGATGCATTCCCCTGCAGATGCACCCATAGTTGCGATATTAACTTCGAGAATCGTTGGTTTGAATGGTTTCATTAATGCGAGAGCCATGACTGCGCCAGGGATGATGGCAGATACCGTCATACCTGCGTAAAGTCCAAGGTACGCGTTTGCTGCTCCAAGAACGATGGCGAGAAATATCCCCACCAGTATAGCTTTAATGGTTAATTCTGGAATCGTTTTTTCTGCAGGGATAAATGAAGGAAAGTTTTCTCTCATCATTTTATTCATACTACAATATAAATATAAGTATAAAAGTATTAAAAGTTAATTGATACAGAGCTGCATCTAGTTTATTTTGTAAATTGAAATGTTTGGTCTCAGACAGCTATGAAATCACTAATATAGATATCTCTAAGTATTGCTTCTGCAAGTGTTACTCCAGCCAAAAGCTCGGAGAAAACATTCTCAAGGAAACTTACTGATGTGGAAGACCCGTTGGACATTAGTAAATAATAAAAAGATTTAAAACTCAACTTTGAATTATTTAAAAAATTGTATTTCGTACTTATTTTATAAATTTTCTTACGGTTTTTACTATATGAGATGTAGTTAATCCATATTTTTCAAAGAGATCCTCAGGTTCTCCTGATTCACAGAACGTATCTTGTACTCCTATTCGCTTGAACTTGGTTGACGAACGGTTTTCTGCAAGGACTTCGCTTACTGCGCTCCCTAGTCCTCCAATCACCGAATGTTCTTCAACTGTTAGGATTGCGTTGGTTTCCCGAGCGCATTTTATTACAAGTTTTTCATCAAGAGGTTTAATGGTATGCATGTCAATCACACGAACTGACACTCCATTTTTTAGTAATTTTTCCTGTGCTTCAACTGCTAGGTCTACCATCGTACCACAAGCAATGATACTCACATCAGATCCGTCCTTAACGACAAGTCCTTTTCCAATCGTAAGGCCTTTGAGGTCCTCTTTTTTATAAAGGACAGATGCGTTTGCGCGTCCAATTCGAGCATACATCGGGCCTTCGGTTATTGCCATCAGCTCGACTATCCGTCGTGTCTGTGTCGCATCGCTTGGTGCAAGTACGGTCATATTAGGGAGTACTCTCATTAACGCGAGATCTTCGATCATTTGATGACTCGCGCCATCTTTCCCAACGCTAATTCCACCATGGGTGGCAAAAATTTTCACGTTCGCCTTCGAGTACGCAACATCAATACGAATCTGATCATAGACCCTACCTGTTGCAAAAACAGCAAAGCTACTGGCAAACGGAATTTTCCCGCAGGATGCAAGTCCAGCAGCAGTCGAGATCATATTTGCCTCAGCGATTCCCATCTCAAAAAACCGTTCTGGATATTTCTTTGCAAATAAAATGGTTTTTGTAGACTTTGAAAGATCTGCATCGAGTACGACAATATCGCGGTATTTTCCACCAAGTTCTACCAAAGTTTCGCCATATGCATCCCGAGGGTTTGCAATCTCTTTTTTCTTCACAAGGTTATCTCCAATGCTTTTTGTAAGGTATCCAGTTCTTTCATAGCGAGTTTATATTCCATTTCGTTTGGAGGTACACCATGGAAATCGATGTTGTTCTCCATAAATGAAATACCTTTTCCTTTTATAGTATTCAGAATAATCATGGTCGGTTGGTTTTTCTGTTCACTTGCAGTAAGGAGCGCATCGATGATTTCTTTGATATTATGCCCATCAACTTCGAGGACATACCAGCCAAACGCACTCCATCGATCCCGTACTGATTCCAGACGGAGAACCTCTTCGGTATTCCCATCTATTTGTAAGAAGTTTCTATCGATAAGTGCAGTAAGGTTATCGAGTTTATAATGCGACGCTGATGCTGCTGCTTCCCAGATTTGTCCTTCGTCAGTTTCCCCATCTCCGATCATAACGTAGACGCGGTAATCTTTTTTATCAAGTTTTCCCGCCAAGGCTATCCCGTTTGCAAACGAGAGGCCGTGACCCAGTGATCCGGTTGATGCTTCAACGCCTGGAATGCGACTGCACACAGGATGTCCTTGTAACATACAATTGATTTGCCTGAGAAGAAGTAGTTCTTTAACATCAAAATATCCACATTCTGCAAGCGCTGCATACAGTGTCGGGGCAGCATGGCCTTTGCTTAATACAAACCGATCCCTATTTGGATCATTCGGGTTTTTTGGGTTATGTCTCATGTGGTGGAAATAGAGTGTAACGATTGCCTCTACCGCAGAAAGGGAGCCACCTGGATGCCCCGATTTTGCTCGATATAACATTTCAATGATATGCTTTCTAATTTTCACTGCGATAAGGTCTAATTTTCTGATAAATTCTTCATCATGTTCCTTCAAATGTTCGCCCCGCCCAGTTAACCGGAATTGAAACAGGTTTCCTGAATGTTTTTTTCATGTATATACTTTTTGTAAAAAGACAAGTGTCGCCTCCAGAATTAGAATATATATGAGATGAAGATTATTCTACTCCTTGAATTCTTTTTTAGTATGAAATCGTGAGAACTGATAGAGGTCTTGATAAATTTCTGGTCTTATGTCTCGTAATACTGGTCGTCGTGCCCGTGCTACTTCTAGTTGTTTGAGATGAATATCGCAGGTGATGATGCTTTCTTTGAAATATGGTGCTTTAATGATTAGGTTTCCTAAAGGGTCATAGACTTGGGAACCAGCCCAATAAATGAGGTCTTCTTGGTTTCCTGCGAGGTTGACGAAAGCGACGAAAACCGTGTTTTCCAATGCGCGCGCTGGAAGTAATGTTTCAAAGTATCTTTGAGTGATTGATGGTGATGCGGAGATGCAGATAAGGAGTTCAGCTCCTTGTAAGGTGAGTGCTTTTGCAATTTCTGGGAAGTTGAGGTCGTAGCAGATGAGCAACCCAATTTTTCCGAAGGTGGTACTGAAGATGGGGAGTTCTTCACCTTGATCGAAGAAAATTTTTTCTTCAAAAGGTCCAGCGGTAGGTAGGAACCATTTTTTATAGGCGTTTACTGTGCCATTTGGATGAATTAAGACGGAGGTATTGTAGATAAGGCCATCAACTTTGCTATCTTTAGTTGGCATGCCAAAAATGATGTAACATTGTTTGTTTTTTGCAATTTTTTTAAGATATTGAATAGATGGTCCGTTAAGTGGTTCTGCGAGGTCCCTGAATTCATCCTTGCAGCGATCCCCTGTGAGGAAATACTCACCGAAGATGTAGAAGTCTGCTTTGGTTTTTTTGATGTAGTTTTCCATGGTTTGAATGTTTTTTGTTTTATTTGCGATGGTTGGTCGTGCGGAGATAAGTGCAAGTTTCATAGGAACAACTCGTTGGTGTATGGTTCATATATGATATAATATTTTTTAATTGTAAGGGAAGTTGGGCTAGATAAATGTAGATAAAGAGACAAAAGAAGGGAAAATTATATATACTATTAAAGATAAAATTATATTATTGAAGAAGAATGGAGATATATTATGCCACTCGTCACTTTAAATATATTAGCAAAAGCTATTCAAAGGAAGCTTAATGTTAACGAAAAAGAAGCACGACAATACGCTGAGATTGTCATGGATATGTTCGGGTATGATGACTGTATTATTGATAATATGCTTGATCATTCTGATCGACGCTTGTTCTACCGTTTGGAATCCGAAGGAATCCTGAATACTCGACGGGACGAGGCTCTTCTGTGTGATGGGACGATCTGGCGGATTCGTTATTGGGAATTTCAGAAAGATTCGATTTTTTCATCTGAGATGAACAAGACAGAGAGGAGCATTAGAATAAAGAATAGTACTGTTCCCTCGTATAATCCTCAAAATATTTATTCATCATTGCCTGAGACAGCGTGGACTACCCGAAAAAACCACGTTATATGAATGTTCCCGTATGATAGTCCTTCTTCGATTTTTGCCTCATTGTTTAGGCGAACATCTTTTTTAACAGGATATATGATATCGTCCTTGTCATTGTATGAAAAACGATATCGACATTGCACACTCTATTCCGCTTCTTCCTATAGAAGATATTGCTGCCAAAGCAGGGATTCAGGAGGACGAATATTTCTGTTGGGGTCGTTCTAAAGCAAAGGTTTCCCTGGAATTACTGAAGCGTGTAAAACAGCGGAAACAAGGGAAATTGATTCTTGTAACGACGATTAATCCGACGTCAAGTGGTGAAGGGAAAACAACGATTACAATTGGACTGGCACAAGCGCTTGCACAGCTTGGAAAAAAAACCATGCTTGCAATTCGAGAACCATCAATGGGTCCAATTATGGGAAAGAAAGGGGGTGCTACCGGTGGGGGGTATGCGCAGGTTCTTCCAATGGAGGATATTAATCTTCATTTCACGGGTGATATGCATGCGATTACAAGCGCACATAACCTTCTAGCAAGTTTACTTGATAATCATATTCATCATGGTGATCTGTTTCATATCGATCCTCGGTTTATTGTCTGGCCTCGGGTTCTGGATATCAGTGATCGGGCATTACGCAAAGTTGTTGTTGGGCTTGGGGGGCCTTCTGATGGTGTTCCACATGAGATTGAGTTTTCGATCACACCAGCATCTGAGATCATGGCAATCCTGTGCCTATCCAAAGACTTGATTGACCTGAGAAATCGGCTTAGTCACATCATTGTTGCTTATACCTATGATAATAAACCGGTGACTGCTGCTGATCTGAAAGCAGTAGGCGCGATGACGGTATTATTGAAGGATGCGGTAATGCCTAATCTAGTACAAACTATCGAGGGTGTCCCTGCGTTTGTCCATGGTGGCCCATTCGCCAATATCGCACACGGTACCAATAGTCTTATTGCGGATATGATGGGGTTGCGACTCGCTGATTATTTTGTGACAGAGGCTGGATTCGGTTCTGAGTTAGGGGCAGAGAAATTCTTTGATATCGTCTGTCGAACCGGGAACCTTAAGCCTGATGCGGTTGTACTTGTGGTTAGTATTAGGGCGTTGAAACGGCATGGAGAAGGGAATGATCGTATAGCTCTTCAGAAAGGACTTGCAAACCTTGAAAAACATCTTGAAAACATCTCCTGGTTTCAGATCCCGGTGATTATCGCAATTAATCAGTTTGCTGATGACACTAATGAAGAATTTGATTTTGTTGAAGATTTTTGCTCGAAAAAACAAGTGCCTTGTGCAGTGGTTGATGTCTGGGGGAAGGGTGGTGAAGGTGGAATTGAGCTTGCCGGTAAGTTGATTAGTTTGATTCATAACACACCGTCTCGTTTTACGTATTTGTACGATCTTAATCTCTCGGTGAAAGAAAAGATCGACATAATTGCGAAGAAGATGTACGGTGCGGAGAGGGTTGGATATTCCGTGAATGCAGAAAGTGATATTAAACTGTGTATGGAACTTGGACTTGATTCACTCCCTATTTGTATTGCGAAGACACCGTATTCCTTGTCAGACAATCCGTTGTTGCTAGGTAGGCCGACTGGTTTTAAAATCACTGTTCGGGATATCAAGTTCTCTGCTGGTGCTGGTTTTCTGGTGCCGATGACCGGTAAAATTACAACCATGCCAGGTCTTCCTCAACATCCTCAGTCCGAGTTTATGGATGTCGATAAGAACGGGAATATCATTGGGTTAGCCTGAGTCTGTTTTTTTTATAATAGTACTATAGTACTCTTTATATATACTAGAGCGATTCTCAAAGCTGGGCGAGGAATCCTTTATGTCTGAGGATAATATTGAACAGCAGATTGATGATATTCTTGAAGCACTTCGTGAGACATCAGGAAAGGAAGTAAGTCGAGATGAACTGGAAAAAGAGTTGAAAAAGTTTTTAGAATATGGTGTACCTCCTGATCATGCAAAGCAGACGCTCGTAAAGAAGTTTGGTGGTGGATATAATCAGCCGCTGTCTTCAGAACGCATCTTGGTTGTAGATTTGAAACCGGATCAACAGAGCGTTCATGTGCTCTGTCGTATTATTTCAGTAAATCCTCGGGAGATACAGGTGAAGGGGGAAGCGCGGAGGATATTTTATGGCATTCTTGGTGATGAAAGTGGGACAATTCAGTTTACCGCGTGGAAGGATTTTGAGCTTGAAAAAGGCACAGTCGTAGATATTTCGAATGCATATACGAAGGAATGGCAAGGGAGCGTAAAAGTAAATTTCGGTGATCGAACCAAGATTAAGAAGATGGATGCATCAGAGGTCCATGAGGTGAATGTGGTGCCGCGGGAATATAAGGTAAAAGAGTTACGCGGTGGTTTGAGTTCTGTTGAGGTGACCGCGCGAATCCTTGAGGTAAAAGACCGTGAGGTGGAAATTTCAGGTCAGAAAAAGAAGGTTTTCTCAGGGATGCTTGGTGATGAGACGGGAAAAGCACAATTTACCGCATGGTATGATTTTAAGTTAAAAGAAGGCGCTGTGGTGAAAATTTCCGGTGGATATGTGAAAGCTTGGAAGGGCATTCCACAGGTCACGTTTGATGAGAAGGCGACCGTGGAGAAACTTGATGCGAATATGATTTCAAAAAAAGATGTTAAAACACAAAAAATAATGCTGTTTGAGCTGGTGGATCGGAACGGTGCCTTGGATGTGGAAGTGGAAGGGACTGTTATTGAGATTCGGAAAGGCTCTGGGCTGGTGCAGCGATGTCCGGAATGCAACCGGGTTCTCCAGGATGGTGCATGCGCAGTGCATGGGGCTGTCGAAGGGAAAGCTGATGTGCGTATGAAACTGGTCATTGATGATGGAACCGGTGCTGTAAGTGCGATCCTTGGAAAGGAGGTTACTGAAAAACTTCTTGGGAAGACTATAAATGATTCGTTAATTGATGATGGCCTTGTTGAGGAAATGAATAGCATGTTATTTGGTCATCGGATTAGTTTACAGGGGAATGCTTTAGGTGATCAGTTCGGGGTGACCTTGATTGTTCGCGATGCGAAACGTGCTGATTTTAATATCACTGCAGAAGCAGAACGGTTGTCTCAGGAATTGGAGGAGTTGCTATGAAACGGGAGCCCGCATGGCGGATTTTTGCCGTGGAGTACAACGATGCATCAATCGAGATTAAGGGCAGTGGCGAAAAGGTTCCTTCCTATGTGGTAACACCCCTGGGTAGTAAAGTAAACCGGGTGTTTATCACTGGGGTATTGACTGATGTGGAGAGCGTTATGGAAGGTGGGGAGTATCTGCGAGCACATTTGTCAGACCCGACCGGCGTGTTTACGATTTATTCAGGGCAGTATCAGCAGGAAGCAACGAACATGTTGCAGAGTATTGAGGTTCCTGCGTTTGTTGCGATTATCGGTAAGGTACGAACATATGTGCCCGAGGAGGGTACATTGTATGTGTCGTTGCGTCCTGAGTTGGTGCGTGAGGTGAACGCGGAGGCACGGGATCGATGGATCATTGAAACCTGTATGCAGACGAAACAGCGTATCGGCGCGATTATTGAAGCAATGAAGATGACGCAGCCGAATGTCTATGACCTTAAAAAACTTGGATATAGTCGTGAATTATCGGAAGGGATTGTCGCTGCATTGAAGAAATATGGTACTGTTGATGTGCATAAGTATGCGACGCTTATCCGCGAGTCACTCCAGTACATTGTCCCTGCTGCAGCTGAGAAATTCGAAGAGGTCCAAAAAAATGAGAAACTGGAGATTAAAGAACGGAAAAAAGAATCAAAAAAAGAGCAAAAGAAACCAAAGAAACAAAAAGAAGAGCAACCTATACCTGTGTCGGAAGCTGCAGGGGACCCTGAGACTATTGTATTAGATGCCATCAAGGAAATTGAGGGAATAGAGGGTGCTCCCTGGGATAGTATCGTGGAGAAATGCAAAAAACAAGGTTTGGATGAGAATTCGATCGAAGAAGCGTTAACATCGTTGATGGATAAAGGATTTATTTTTGAGCCGGTGCTAGGGACGCTAAAATCAACGTAATCAATCTTTTAACAGGTCTTCTCCACCTTCAAATTGCTGTTGGAGATCGGTATAGATGTCTTCGATGCCGAAATAATTCTTTTTTGAGGTTGGAATAAGTCGTGTATACCCACCAATCTGTTTAATTAGATGAAGTATTTGCTCGCTTAGCTCTCGGTGTACGGATGCCTCTTCGCTATATAGCGCCTCGTAGATTTCATCAGGGTCCCTTGACCATCTTTGAATTAACTCTAATTCTTTTTTCGAAAGTAAATCTGCTTTACTAAGTATATTTATTTGTGATTGATTTAAGCGGAAGTTCGTGGTAATCGCAAGCAGTAGCTGTGAGACAAATCCTGATGCTGTTTTAGCTAGCATTGGGTCAAGAAGATAGCATATCACTGATTTTTCTGGGCTGAGGAACTTCACGGTATATTTTCCTGCTTCTCGGAACACAAATAGTTCCAGTTGTCCAGGGGTATCTATGAGGATGTAGTCTGTTTTAAATGAGTTGATGCTTTCCTTGACATCACTAGTGTTGAGTGCGATCATGTCAGCGCAAGCGATTTGTGCGCCATTTGGTCCGAGTCTGTTCGTATCCATTACCTCTTTTAGAGAAATCCAATCCCTGATATCGACATCTGGCTCATAGGGAAGGTTTTCAGCACCAGGATCAAGATTGACGATGATTGCATCTAAACTGCGTTCTTTGCACCATTGTTGCATTGATGCTGTCAACGTTGATTTCCCTGATCCTGCTGTCCCAATGAAATACACAAAGATTTCTTGTTTCATTTCGTACCTCGTATCAATTCCATATGATGAACGCGTTTTTCAAGAAGTTTTTTTGTCCCAATATCATGACGGATGAAGAGGTGATCACCCTTGATGTAAGTTAATGCCTGCTCACAAATCTTTTCTGCTTCTGCAAGTTCATCGGTAATCCCGACGACCGCGAGAGATCGTGATGAACCCGTTGTAATGTGATTATTTTTCTTGTTGACGGAAGCGTAGAAAAGCATCGCACCAGCGTTTTGGATAGCATCCTCATTGATGTTTATTGTTTCACCTGCCATGCTTTTTATCCCGTATCCTTCGGGGACAACATATTTACAGACCGTTGATTTCTTCTCAAGCTTTATATCTTTTTTAGATAGTGTTTTATCAAGCATTGCAGAACAGACCTCGATAAAATCGGTTTGTAGTAAGGGCAGGACATTCATAGCTTCAGGATCTCCGAACCGTGCGTTTATCTCAATGATTTTTACTCCATTTTTAGTGAGGATGAACTGTCCGTAGATGGGGCCAATATAGCAGCATCTTTCTTTTCCGAGAGCACTGACGATTTTCTGTAATATAGCGACGCCTTCATCGTATTCGTGTTTCGTGAGAAATGGCAACAATCCATTGGCGCAGGAGTACGATCCCATGCCACCAGTGTTTGGGCCTCTATCGTTGGGTAATAACCGCTTATGGTCCTGAACAGCTGGTAGCGGAACAAGATGTGATCCATCGGTGAATGCTTGGAGGGTAAATTCTTCGCCAACCGCTTTTTCTTCGATAAGGACTTTTGCGGCTCCTCCAATTTTATTCTGGATGACTTCTTTTACATAGGACATTGCTTCATCGGTACCGTTGAAATGATCACCGGCGACATGAACACCTTTTCCTCCAGTAAGACCAATAGGTTTGATTGCGATCTGAGCGTTGAGATCTTCGATAAACTCTTTTGTCTCCTTTGGGTTGGTAAAGGTTCTATGGTTAAGTTGCCCGGGAATCCTGTATTTGGTAAGAAGATTGCGCATCCATTCCTTGTCTGTTTCAATCCGCGCTGCGTTTTTTAGAGGAGCACATACATTTATGCTGTTTTTTGTTAGAGCATCGGCGAGTCCCGCTTCCAGAGGTGCCTCAGGTCCAATTAACGCGATATCGATATTTTTTCTCGTAGCATAGGAAACAATATGATTTATTTGTGTTTCTTTTTCCAGGAGATAATCAACAGCAAGTTTCTCAATACCAGGATTAAGGTTATTCATCGCAGAAAACAGGGTCGCTTGTTTTGATCGAGCGATGGCATCACAAATTGCATGTTCTCTTGCTCCACCACCAACGACTAATATATTCATAGGATTCCCCTCTCTGTTATTATATCTGGATAATGTTTTTTAGCGTTCCTTGTTTTTGAGTATTTCACTGACTGAAACCAATGGAATGAATTCGACTTCTAATTTCTGGAGCTTCTCTCGTGCGCCGTTCTCCCGGTCTACGACGACAAGGACTTTTTGGACCTCTGCATTGTTCTCCCGGAGTATTTGAATGGTTTTTACCACGGAACCACCACTGGTTGTAACATCTTCAATGATGAGCACGCTTTTTCCTTTGACATCCCCGCCTTCAATCTGTTTTCCAGTGCCGTGATCTCGTTTTTCTTTTCTGATGATCACATAGGGGAGATTGGTTTTAAGGGCGAGTGCAACAACAAGGGGTACTGCTCCGAGTTCCATTCCCGCAAGCATATCATATCCTTTCGTATAATCGCTCATCTGTTGTGCGATGAGTTTAAGGATTTTTGGTTCTGTGCTTGCTTTTTTGATATCGATATAGTAATCGCTGATTGCTCCAGAGGTAAGAACGAATCGTCCGAACTTGATTGCTCCGCATTCTTTGAGGTGTTGAATAAGTGCGTCGTTCTTCATATAAGATGGGGGTAATAGTTCTGTGTGATTTATAATTTTACATTATGTGTATAACGTATAATCGCTGCTAGGGAGAAAGGTGTCGTTTGGGAAAAACCGAACGTAAACGCACAGTATTTAAAGGTTATCAGAGATAATTGGATATAGAAAGTATGACAAAGATTACGTTAGATCGAGAGACATTCAAGGCGCTTGCGTCTGATACGAGACTGGATATTCTTAAAACTCTTGATGGGAAGCATTTGGGGTTGAATGAGATTGCGAAAGTTTCGAATCTCAATAAGGCAACGTTGCATGAGCATCTTACAAAACTGAATGAAGCCGGGTTGATTAAAAAAACTGAGCGTGATGGCCATAAGTGGGTGTACTATAAACTGACTTGGAAAGGTGAGTGTCTGTTGCATCCGGAGAATGCAAAAATTGTGGTACTATTTACAACGACGTTTGTTGCGTTGTGGATTGGTATTATTCAGTTGATTTGGTATATCAAAGGAACGGTGACAGATTTTGGATATAATCTGTATACTTTAGATAACCAGGCTATTCTGTCTAGTAAAAATTTACTTGATAATGGTTTATTTCCTCAGTCGGAAAATAGTTTGACTGGAGGTTTATCAGTACCACCGGGTCTTCCTGATTTCTTTCAGACTTTTTTAATACGAGCGAAAATTGCGCATGCACAAGGGATTCCTTTAGGTAAAGAGCTTACGGTCATGAATTCTTCTTCTGACTCTGGGTCATCATTGACTGCTGGTGAGGGTAGCCATTTTATCGTTAATCAATCACAAGGGGTTATACAGGCTGTATATCAAAATCCGACGTATTTGTACATCGCTATTGGGTGTTTCGTTCTCTTCACTGTCTTTTTGTGTATTGGATTGTGGCGGCTTTGGGAGAATCGAACTCCTAAGATTTAGAAAAAGTATTTAGTCTTGTTTTTATTTTGCTACAGTTTTAATCTGCTTATTTTTTTCACCATCTGTTTCGAAGAAATCGAGTAATGTTTTTTGCATCCACATTCACCCCTTTGTTGTGATATGCAGTGATGTATTATATTATTTGCGATGGTGTGAAAATTTTTGTTATTTTTTCAGGAAAACTATAAATATAAGCAAATACAAATAATATCATGATATAATATATCATGATTTAGTCGAAGGGGCGAAAAATGACGATGAGTACAGAAAATCACCTGCGCACACTTCTTTTTTCTTCAAAGGTGGTAAGGCGATAAAAATGACTGCCATTACCTTCGCAATTATAGGGTTCGTGACAGGATTGTTCACCATGACGATGATCGGTTTATACAAATACGTTATCAAAGTAATAAGTCGTTAAAAAATAGAGACAGTCTTTGCAGCGTTTTGTTTGGATTTGTTCTAAGAGTATTGCTCTCTATTCGTATGGTGCGGCTTCTTTGAGCAGGTCAACCTGAGAAATAATCATCCGTCGGCAGCAGTACCGTTCTACACCAAGGTCATCGAGGATATCCTTCGGCGTTTCTTTTGGTTTTTCGCCAGCAGTGATTGCTTTCTGATATACCTCACACCGTTTCTTATACTCATCGTAAACGGAGGAAATCACCTTTCCGCAGGTAAAACATCGTATAGGGATAATCACATGATCACCTGTATGATTTTTGCCTCTTTTTTCGAGCTCCACGCCCAAGAGGTTTTTTACTTTCTTTAATCCGTGAGTCACTCACGAGTAAATCTCTATCATATCCAAGGAATGTGAGGCGTAACGCTGGGTCTGCCGTGTATTCCACAAGACCTTTTGCTATTGCAGTTCGTATTGCGTTTGCTTGGCTCATGAATCCACCGCCACTGACATTCACATCAATATCTACCGTGTTGACATGGTGCTCCGCGAGTTTTAGTGGCTCCATGATTTTCCAACGAGCGATTGCGGGCTCATAAAATTCAACTGGTAAATTATTAATGCGGACCCGACCAACTCCTTTTGCCACGGTTGCTTTTGCTATCGATGTTTTTCGCTTCCCCGTGGTATTGATAATTTTCTTAGTCATATACATTCGCTCCTAAGAATTGTGCTACTTCTTGTAACGTCATGTAATCCGCAGGGTGTTTTTCAGCAGCGGTGATTTTCTCAAAGGATTTTCCTTGAAATATCTTTGGGACTCCCAGATAGCATTTTAATCTTTTATATGCTGTTCTCCCGTGTGGTTCTTGATACGGGATCATACCACGAATTGTTCGTTTTAATATCCGATCAGGCATTCGTGGGTAGAACGGACCTTTTCGGTAGGTACCAACCTCTCGTTCTTGTTTGTAATGTGCTTTGATCATATCTTTCTTGCCGGTCACAATCGCTTTCTCGCTTTGCACGATAACGATCTCTTCGCCGTTGAGGAGACGTTTTGCTACTGCAGTACAAAGTCGTCCGAGTACTGCGCCTTCTGCATCTATGATTGCTACCATAGTTATCCCAGTATCCTTATATCTTTTCCTTTCGGATTGTGTTTGACAAGCTCTTCAATAGTGAGTGTCTTGCCACCTGCTTTCTTAATTTTCTCATGGGCCTTCTCTGAGAAAGTCCAGGCGGCAATGGAAACCTTCTTCGTTAATTTTCCTGTAGATAATACTTTTCCCGGGATGAGTGCGGTTTCTTTCTCATGAATATACATGTCAATACGATTTAAATTAACTTCAGGCCAATTCCGCAATGGTTTTTCTAATCGCTCTGCGATATCTTTCCAGATAGGTGCCTTGTTTTCATATGCGGTCTTTTTTAATTCTTTGATAAGAGTGATAAGTGCTGGATTTGTCTTTTCTATACGTCGTGCCATAAGCTGGTTCCCCAGTGTTGATGGATGGTAGGAAAACAAAGTGGTATTTATAAGATTTATGTCTTGTTTTTTTCCATTTACATCAGTTTCTTTACGATTTACACCGATTTGTTCCGATTTATACTGATTACTATTCAACTCACTGAAGTATCGTTTAATGTCTATGTCGCTTGTCCTATCATATTACTTCATTGTCACCAGGTCCTTATGTCTAAAGAGCATTTGTACTAGTTTATCATTGTCCATGAAGTGTAATGCTGTATTTATTTTACCTGAGCTCTGTGGTGGTCCTATGGATGGTTTAAACTGCAGTCTAGGGTTAGGTTGTTATGGAATATACTATTGGTTTAAAAAATTTTTATTGTGTTTTTTTTAATTGGGGTTTCTATATAAACGTTTTTAAGGGAAAAAAATAAAAAAAAGAAAGGGAGGGATTTTTAGTACCCTAACAGTTGTTGTAATATCGGGAATAGGTTTGGGAATCGCTCGAACAATGACTCTAAGAACTGCCATATCGGGTTATTAAACGTATATCGCATCGCGATCGGTAAGGGATTTGACCAGCTGCTCTCGTGACCATTGATATCCTTTGCTTTGACTTTGATATTATATGATCCCGTTGCAGCCCACCAATGTGTTGTACTAATTGTGGTGCCAGAGTTGTACGGTCCAAGCCATTCATTTTGTGTTCCATCGCCCCAGTCCCACAGATAATACACTTGGTCTCCTTCGGGGTCAACGGTACTCGTTGCGTAGGTATAGTCTACCCAAAATTTCCCGTGGGCTTGTCCTGATGGTACACCTGGTGTCTCTGGCACAAGGTTATCAGATGGCGTCTCCGTATTCTTGATTTGGAACTGATCACTCGTGACGGTTACAACGTTATTGCTACTATCTTGTGTATTAATCTGTACTTGATAGCTCCCATCAGGTATGCGTGTTGTGTCCCATGTAAGTTGGCCCATATTTTGATAGGGGTTGCCTGGGAATGTAGACCAGACTGTATCATCGATATCCTTGAAGTAGATATAAATCGGGAGGATCCGCCCATCATTATCATCAGAGGCGGACCATTCAATGGTCACACTCCCTTGAAGAGTTTCCCCGCCGAGAGGATAAATTAAAAGCATGGATGGTGCAGCAGATTCCATTTGCAACAGCACATAGTCTTGATCAGAGAACCCTTCATATGAAATCACACTTGCGGTCGTATAATCAGTCCCCATTGCTATTGTTGTGGTGGTTAAGGTGATCTCTATTTCATCTCCTGGGGATAGGTCTCCGATGTTCCAGATGACTTCATTGTTTGATGCGCTAGCCGGGGTGAGTGTCGCGTCGTAGTTATAGGTGACCAATGCGGGGAGAAGATCAGTGATTGTGACATCGTGGACTGTTGTCAATGCTGTGGACGTGATGGTGATCTTGAATGTGAGTTTTTCATTTATTTTCAGAGTTGCATGATCGTTCCATGTGCTTTGACCGTCGTCCCATACCATTGTACTGACAGCCAATGCTGGTTGACCTGCATCGTTGACGACTTTCACATGGGCGAGATCATATCCAATTACTATTCCCTTGTCATTCTTTACGTAAACGGAATTCCACCCGTAGCAGGTATGGATTGTCGTTGCATTGTATGTTATTTCGATGGTTTGTCCAGAAGTTAGGGTTGTAATGCGCCATTGTACCTCGTTATCTGCTGCGAAGATGGGTGTTATGCTGGATTCATATAGATATTTAAGCTGTGGAGTTGATAAATAGTCAATCACGGTGAGATACGAAAGAGGACAATCCCCATTATCTGTGATTGTAAGCTTGAATTTCACTTTGGTGCCATTCGCGACTCGGATGTTATCCACCCAATTACTGCCATCCCATACGGTTTTATTGACAGCGAGATTAGTAGAACAGCAAGAAATGTCAGCGGTAGTTACCTCTGTATCTGTCAATCCGTCATCATCTGTAACGAGAAGTGTAACAGTATAGACACCACCAGAAGCATATGTATGAGAGGGATTTACTCCAGAACCTGTATTGCCATCACCGAAATCCCATTCATAGGAAACAATAGTCCCATCCGGATCGTAGCTTCCAGAGCCATCAAAGAGAATTAATTCACCACAATTACCGGTATACGGACCATTAGGATCTGCGACAGGCGGTTCAACACAATAACTACGTCCATCTACCCCCATTTGATAATAACTGCTAATTTCAGTAGGAGTTAAGGCATAATTGAAGACGGCAACTTCATCTAAAATTCCTTGGAACCAGTTGTCACCCCAATAAAAAGTCATACCCATGTTTAAGGTGCCAGTTCCCACAGTCATAGGTCCATATAGTTTTGAACCGTCAAGAGCACCATCAACATATACCATTATCGTAGATCCATCATACACGCCTACAAGGAAGTGCCAATCACTATCAGTAATTATTCGTTGTGACGCACCATTTATATTTTCTCCACCTTGTCCGTTAAACTTGAAATCAAGTTTATTATTATCCGCGTATCCAAACCAGAATTCTGATTGATCTTGCTGATCTTTTGTTAGAATAGATCTATACATACCAAAGTTACCTTCTGCTTTCGCCCATGCCATAACCGTGAAACTAGAAAAATGTAAGGATGTACTATCTGGTATTACGACCCTATCTCCGGTACCGTCAAAACTTAATGCAGTATTCACTACACCTGGTGCGTTCCATGTCGGAACACAATAAAGCGTTCCATCATTTCCATTAATAGAATCATGTGCGATTAGCCCTTCAGTTTCATCCAGTGCCCAACAACTAACCATGCCTCCTGGGCAAGCTGTCACAGATGGGAGTAGGAATACCCCAGTTGTACAAAGTATTATGACTAATGGAAAGATAACCAGCCTTTTCAAAAAAGTATTGGTCTTTATTTTCATGTTCGTGTCCCCTGAAGAATAAAATACCTCCAAAGTACATAAGGCTCTTCTCATTATATAAACATTATCATAATTATGAATTGATACAATTGTTTCAATTCAAAAAAAACAAGAGAAATAAGAAAAATTTACAGAAAATACAAAGCTATTATAAAAAATCTCCAAGAATACCACTGGTTTTAACCAGTGGATGAATTGGAGTCTAACTTTTTTTGTTCACTTGGTGAAATCACCGATCTTTGTTTGTCCTATATGATCTCCGTAGATGCTGTA
>CABMCU010000019.1 GCA_902384685.1 uncultured archaeon
AAAAAGGATCAACACCTGCAATCGGAATAGACAGCCCCTCGATTCGATAATGCATCGGAATTGCTATCTTTGGTTTTAGCGAACGAATCACCCGCCATGCTTGCTCTGCATCAATCGTATAGTTTCCACCGACCGGGATAAATAAAATATCGATTTTGCCAATCAATTGAATCATCTTCTCATCAAGCTCATGACCCAGATCTCCTAAATGACAAAAGGTGATATCATCACAAGTGAACTTGTAAAGAATTATATTTCCTCGTCGTTCTCCATGCGCATTATCATGGAACGCGGGAATTCCGCTAATCTGAATAGTTCCAATAGTCCGTTTCCGCTCATCAGTGATAACCTTTGAGTCTTCTTTTTCAACGGATTTTATACTGTTATGATCATAATGATTATGCGACACTAAAATTATATCCGCAGCAACATTTGGAGCAGGTATCCCAATCGATCTTCCATCATGCGGATCAGTCACGATTGTAACATCGTTTGTTATCTCAAAGCATGAATGACCATGCCACCGAATCTGAAGCATAATAGTTCTCCCCCCACATAATTGGAATTGCTGGAATAACCAACGAGGTATAAATAGATTATGAAAACTTATGGGCGAAGACGCCCGAGTTTGACATAATTAATAGTCTGGTTGTCAATACGAGCAAAAACAAACTCCTTATTCACCGAATGAGCAAGACGAACAGCACGGCTAATCTCCGCCCAGATGCTCGTGAACCCTTTCTCCACTACATGAATAAGAAACTCAGCATGTGCTTTATCCGGTTGCATAGTGTACGCACGGAAATGAGCACCAAATTTAAAACCAGTTTTTACCAACAATCCTCGCTGTTTCAAATCTTTAAACACCATAAGTCGTTGTTCAATATCTGGCTGTAGTTTTTCCATTAGATTGACACATTTTTTCTCAGAAAGTAACTTTCCATCATTGGTCTGAATCTCCAGGACACCTCGTTCAAGAAGATACAATGCTTCGACAAGAGAAAGCTGTAAAACTTCTCCCAAGGGTTTTCCAAAAAATTCCTTCTTAAGTAATTGATCAGCAAGTTTTTTATCAAACAGAATCAGACGATTTTTCAGGAGAATACACGTACCTTTTGAATAGTGTTGTTCCAAATTATCACCTGTAAGATTAATTCTTGATACGTCATAATAAGTGAGGTCACCTTCTTCATCAACAAGGGCAAACCACAAGGTACTGTTTTTTTTCGTGACCTGTTGGATCAACTGCATAGTTGCATCGATATCAAGAATATCCCGTTCAGAAAATGCAACAATAACACAAGAAGGAATATTCTCATTCTTTTGCTTAAATTTATAAAACGTAACTGGCGCATCATTATTGCTGAGAGTGATTGCATGTCCTCTATTTCTTAAGTCTTTAAATACAATATATTTTGTTTCAAAATTGGGAACCTTCCGTGCCGCAAGCATGAGAAGCTGTGAAAAATCAATTGGTTTTTTATTTTGAAACAACTTCATTTTTCCTTCATCGAGTAAAAACACACCTTCAAGAATATCAAGTTGTAATATATTACCTGATAAAAGCGTGCCAATATGACTTTTATTATAAAGTCTCCCAATATCACTCGATTTTTTTACTATGATGTGGTTGTTGCAAAGTTCTCCTGAGATATCCATTGGAAGAGGTAAAAGAGATGTCTTATTTCTGTTTTTTGTAGTAATCCTCTATACTACGTGGGGTTGAAGTCTTAGAAAAAAATTGTTTTTTTTGTTTCATTTTGCCGAAGAGACTAGCGATTAAAAGTCCGAGTACCAGCCCTGCGATTCCACCGATGAGAGTAAAGAGAATAAAAAATCCAAGATAACGATACGGTCCAAAATTCCAGGAGACAATAGAGGTTTTTTCAGGGACCCCGATATAACGTGAAGAGTGTTCCCCATATGGTGCTGTAAATCGCAACGCACCTGCGATTAAATCAGCGTCTTTATAATAGACAATTGCGTCATCAAGCGACGATTCGTTTGCAAGACTTTGTCCATATTCATAGTAACTCACCGCTAGGACAGGCTCAATACCAAGATTTCTGCTTTCGGTAATGCTTGCACTGGCTCGTTCTCGAGCACGTTCTACTTTATCATTGGTGACTCCTTCAACGAGCTCTAACGCAAGATTTGCTTTAACAAGCGATTCGAACGAACCAAACAATGCAGCAGCAGAAAACCCATTTTCACTCTCAGTACGAGCCGCCTCAAGGAGATTTTTTGCATCATTAAGATAACTTGATGTCTGTCCCATTTCGTTAATAATAATCTCAGAATATGTGATTGCCTGTTGTGCATCATCAAGATATTCTTCTGCAAGAGTACCGATCATCGAGGTATTAATAGACCCAGAATCATGAAACGGGGTAGAGATGTTTAACCACCATTGTACACTTTCGATTCGCTCTCGAGCATAGATAATTTTGTATAAAGCAGTAGTATAATCACTACTCCGAAAGCTTGTGTTTGCCTCGGAAAGGTAGGATGCCGCTTCATTTATCCGCTGTTGTGCTGCACCGACACATTGTAATGTTACCATTCCATGGATTGGAGCGTTCTTAGCTAATCCGCTGTTGTTATTATACGATTGAACGGTCTGATTGATGAGAGACTGAATGAAAATTGTTTGGTTTTGAGACCCGAAATATTGACATACATAAGAGACAAAATGAGAATTAATAAGCGATTGGAATGATTTGCTCGTACTCGTATAGTATACCTCTTTATCATACCAGTGCGATGAATCAACAAGTCTATCTGAAGCAGTGTTGAGAAAATCAGTGACTTGATTTTTATAATAATTAGGATATCGGTTCGGTATTGTTATGATATTAAATAGATGGCTTGCATTTTGATATGATTCTCGAGCCTCCGCTAGCAGATTTGTTGCAAGCGGTTTCATCGCGGCAATATAATCTTCAGTGGTGATTTTATCAGGGGATTCCTTAGCTGGAAATGTCCATCCAGTAAAGAACAATAAAGCATCGTTAATATCTTCAACTTCGACAACCTGCATACCATAATTCGTTAGAGCGTACTCAGAAACGTTACGAGTAACTGGATATGTATTCTGCCAAATCATACCATTAATATTTTGATACTCGGTCACCATCTCTGTATACGTCATTTGTCCTTTTGGAATTAAAAACCGTATTGCTCCTATGGAATGTGCTGCATCTATTTTATAAGGGATTCCTCCAATTGGACCGATACTTCCGTCAGGGTTAATCATTCCCGTCATAACCGTATTATTATTAAGTGTCCAATTCTCTAAAAGTGCAATTACCGCAACGGTCATAATCGCCCCTGCAGAAGGACCACCAATCATCGGTGATGTTGTTCGAACAACAAAGAAGAAATCACAATTACGAGGTTCGAGATGAGGTCGTGTATCTGTACTCACTAATGCACTTGCAACTTTCACAGCAAGACGAGCAGAACCCTGCATATCTACATCGGTAAGCGGTAGTGTGTCTACAAACACGCGTCCACTTCCGTTTCCTTGAACTGAGACAGTGATCGTTGAAATCACACCGATATATCCAGTTCCGAGTTGCGAAACCGCTGGTGCATATACAGTAACATTCCGATATTCTAGCGAGATATTTCCTTCTGAAATATTCCCAGCAGAAAGCCCAACTGATGAAGGTAAAGAGGAAGAGAAGAGAAGACAAATGCCTAAAACTATAAAGGTGAGTCGATGCTTCATAGGCCTACCTCAGATTAATTCGGGTCTAATACCATATTGTATAGAAAAACTTAATGGTAGTGCTTTTTTTATAATAGGTGTCGTAATTATTTTTTGTGGTTTGAAAGGTTGTTTTATCGTTTTTTCTCACGGCTTAAACAATTGTGTTATCAGTAAAAATAAACCATTATATCTTCTTATTATATCTGCCATCGATTAGCATAAAAGATGAGTTCTAAGGGATATATTTTTAAAGGAGAACATTGTTAATAATAAATAAGAATGGAGCTAACTTACGAAGAAAATCTTGATATTATCTATTTGTACGCTATTTTTTTTAACAAGTATATCTATTGCAATAAACGCAAGCAAAATATCAATAACTTCTAATGGAAACACTCCACCTAATCCACCAGTAATTAATGGCCCTTCATCTGGAAAAATAAAAAAAACCTATACTTATGATGTCACAGTCTCAGATCCTGACGTGGACGATCTTCTTATATTAGTTGAGATTAATTTTAGTGATGGAACACCTATAGCATGTGGAGGCTGTGATGGTAGGGGACCGTGGCATTCAGGAGATGTTGTAGATTTCAACCATAGTTGGACAAAAATAGGCACATTTAATATAACAGGAAGAGTTAAAGATGAACATGGTGAATGGAGTGAATGGTCGGACCCATTGCCTATCGTAATGCCGTACTCCGATGAAAAACCGATACTGCCGTTCTTGGAGTGGTTATTCCAGCGATTTCCCAATGCATTTCCATTACTACAACATCTAGTAAGGTGTTAAGAATACCCCATCTTTTTCACCTTTTTTTATAATTGATTCCCACAAAATGATTTGCGAAGTAATAGATGTATTAGGTTATTACAAAAAAAACTGCGAAATAGTTGTATAATCAATAGATGTATTTTCCTCAGATTTTTTGAAAACAACACAGGTTCTATTCCCGATATTCTTAAGTAGGTTCACCGGATACCCTTTCTCGTTTAAATCCATCCATTCGACAGAAATTATGAGAAACCTGTTGAGAGTCGGAGGGAACAATATATGGTACAACTACATGAAATGATACTACGAGATGGACATCAATCCTTACTGGCAACGAGAATGCGAACTGAAGATATGCTTCCAATTGCAGAGAAAATGGATGAGGTCGGGTTTTTCTCCCTTGAAGTCTGGGGTGGTGCAACCTATGATGTTTGCATTAGATATCTAAATCAGGATCCCTGGGAACGATTATATAAACTGAAAAAAGCAATGCCAAACACTCCAATGCAAATGCTCGAACGAGCTATGAACATTGTTGCTTACTGGAATTTCCCAGATGATGTAGTTAAAAAATTCATCTACTTTGCTAAAAAAAACGGATGTGATTATTTCCGTATCTTTGACGCATTAAATGATTTAAGAAATATGAAAGTTCCGATGGAGGCAGCCAAAGAAAACGGTGGTCACGTTCAAGCATGTTTAAGTTACACGATTTCGCCGATTCATACGGTTGACTATTTTGTTGATAAATTCATCGAATTGAAGAAAATGGGTGCCGATTCGGTTTGTATTAAAGATATGGCAGGGATGATCTCCCCAAAACGTGCGTATGATATTATCAAAGGAACCAAAGAAGCTGGTGTTAACCTACCGATGGATCTTCATTCCCATTATACCAGCGGGATGACAGGGATGGCTTATCAACGAGCGGTCGAAGCAGGCGCTGACATCCTTGATACGTCTCTATCTCCGATCTCAGGGGGTACCGCAGCCCCTGCAACCGAAAGTGTTGTCGCCGCGTTACAAGGGACAGAATGGGATACGAATTATAACTTAGAGTTGCTAATAGAATGTCGAACATATTTTCTCAAAGTTTGGGAGAAATACCGGCATCTCCATCGATTCGATGCATTGAAGGTCGATCCAAGCGTTACCTTACATCAAGTCCCTGGCGGAATGCTTTCTAACCTTATCTTTCAGCTCGAAGAGCAAGGTGCTCGTGATAAATACCGACAAATTCTCGATGAAACCGCTCGGGTGCGTGAAGAACTCGGCTACCCGCCACTCGTGACACCAACCAGTCAAGTCGTTGGAGTCCAAGCAGTCATGAACGTACTGCACGGACGATATAAAGTCATTCCAAAAGAAACTAAGGATTATTGCCGTGGTATGTACGGGAAACCCCCTGGGGAAATCAAACCAGAAGTAATGAAGAAAGTCCTCGGACCGAAATGGAAAGAAGAAGTTATTGATTGTCGACCATCTGATTTATTAGAACCGTTATGGGATCAAAAGAAGAAAGAATTAAAGGAAATCGACGGTGGTTCACTTATTAGGAAAGAAGAAGATGTGATGACCTACATCCTCTACCCACAAGTCGGTCTGAAATTCTTGAAAGGTCAAACAATCGCAGAGTTCACCTCAAACATGTTGCCACTCCCTATCGATCACCAAATGACAAGAGCGATGGTAAAACAATCATTTCCTGAAGTAAAACAACTCTGGCTTGAGACACAACCACCAGAAAAACGTGGAGGATCTGTTCAAATTCCCACTGAATTCCAAGTAGAGGTCGATGGAGAACCCTATGAAGTCAAAGTCATCCCATCCGGCGGATATCTCGTTGCTGGCGCTGGAGGGGCAACTCCGCAAGAAAAACCGAAGGATATTGAAGGTGGTATCAAATCAAACATGCAAGGAACTATTTTAAAAGTGAAAGTAAAGAAAGGTGACAAAGTTAAGATCGGGGATGTCATCGCAACTGTTGAAGCAATGAAGATGGAACAAGAAATTAAGTGTGAAAAGGAAGGGGAAGTAAAGGATATCTTCATAAAAGAAGGAGCTCCGGTTTGTAGCGGAGATCTTCTGATGCAGATTCTCTAAAAACGGTGATATATCATGCTAAATAAAGTTCTTATTGCAAACCGTGGGGAAATCGCAATACGCACCATGCGAGCGTGTAAAGAGTTCGGGATTGCGACCGTCGCGGTGTTCTCGGATGCTGATCAACACTCATTATTTGTAAAATATGCAGATGAGAAATACAATATCGGTCCAGGTCCTGCGAGTCAAAGTTATTTGGATAAACAGAAAATCATAGATGTTGCCCTGAAATCCAGTGCAGAAGGAATTCACCCCGGGTACGGATTTATGGCTGAGAATTCCGAGTTCGCGGAAATGTGTAAAAAAAATAAGATAGAGTTCATTGGTCCGCCGGTATCTGCGATGAAGCTCATGGGCTCAAAGATTGACTCCAAGAAGTCTATGATTAAAGCAGGCGTCAAAGTCGTCCCTGGAGTTACGGAAGCGATTGCTGACCATGAACGAGCGAAAGACATCGCCCACGACGTCGGGTATCCAGTCATGTTGAAAGCCTCTGCTGGTGGTGGCGGTATTGGAATTCAGCAAGTAAATGACGAGCAGCAGATGGAAAAAGCGCTCTCAACAGTCCGACAACTCGCAAAGAACTCGTTTGGCGATGACTCTGTTTTCATTGAGAAATTCATCGAAAACCCACGTCATATAGAATTCCAAGTGATTGGGGACAAGAAAGGTCATTTAATTCATTGTTTTGAACGTGAATGTAGTGTTCAACGACGACACCAGAAACTCATTGAGGAAACTCCCTCATGCGCATTGACGTCCGAACTTAGGAAAGAAATCGGTACACAAGCAGTGCTTGCCGCCAAAACAGCGGGATACTACAATGCAGGAACCTGCGAGTTTATGTTCAGGGACGGTAAATATTATTTTCTAGAGATGAATACCCGGTTGCAGGTAGAACATCCCATAACAGAAGTAACAACTGGTGTCGATCTTGCACGAGAACAACTTCGAGTCGCCTCTGGATTGGAGCTTGAATATGACCAAGAGGACATCCATCCACGAGGTCATGCGATTGAATGTAGAATTAATGCAGAGGATCCCTTGAACAATTTCATGCCAGCTCCCGCGAAAATCATCCGATATGCAGAACCGAGTGGCCCAGGGATTCGTATTGATTCCGGTGTCTACCCTGGCTTCACGATTCCACCGTTCTACGATTCTATGATAGCAAAACTCATCATATGGGCTGAAGATCGACCACGTGCGATTGAGCGAATGAAACGAGCACTCTGGGAATTCCAAATTAGTGGTGTACGAAATAACATCCCGTTCCATCAGGTCGTCATGAATAACCGTCAAGGGCGAGCAGGAACTTACGCCAATAGCTTTATCCCCAAGTACAACATCCTTGATCAAGTTGTAAAATATGTACAAGAAATGAAAGCACAATCATCTGGGCCCAAAACCGCAGCTGCTATGGCAGCAGTCCAAGCGATTATAATAGCTTCAAATAGTTACCAACAGCAGAAATAAGCACTTTCTCACCTTTGTATGAAAGAGACAAAATTCATAAAAAAAACAGTAGATTTTTCGAAAAACCTCCATATCAATCTTATTAAAAAATTACTTGTTTTCGATGAGGTTGATTCCACGAATAGTACCGCTAAAGAACTTGCACAAGCTGGCGCGGAAGAAGGAACCGTCGTTATTGCAAGAATACAGCATCACGGACGTGGACGATTTGATCGCATCTGGCAATCACCAGATGGCGGGGTTTATCTTTCTATTATTCTAAGACCAAGGATATCTACTAAGAAGATATCCCTTCTTCCTTTCGTCGCGGCACTTGCCGTCGTTAAGACTATAAAATTATATGGTCTACATACAACCATAAAATGGCCAAACGACACTCAAGTTAACGGAAAAAAAATCGCGGGAATACTACTCGAAACAGAGATAAAAGGAGACTCGATAATCTATGTGGTGGTTGGAATCGGGATGAATCTAAATATCGATAGAAAGCATTTATCCCCTGATATTCAATCTCGATCGACATCAATGTCCCATGAGTTAGGATTTCCTGTTGATTATCATGAATTCCTGAGAACATTTTTCGTACAACTTGAGAAGACCTATTTGCTTTTTGTAAATCACTCGTTCGAGAAAATCATCAACGAATGGAAAATTCATACGGACACGCTCGGTAAAACAATTCGCGTGCAAACATCTACAGGAATGCTACAAGGATTAGCCTTCGATATTGACCTCCAAGGGTTCCTCCTTCTTCGAACAGAAAGCGGAGAAATAAAAAAGATTTTGAGTGGAGATTGTCTTTATATGAAAGAGCTAGACCATACTTGACATGAAACTCGGAGGCGTCGCTACTGTGATATACACTACCTTTTTACCACTAATATTACGTGCATGATGAATCATCATTGATTTATGCCAGAGGAAATCTCCTTCAGAGAGTTTATAGGTTTTTTCACCGACCGTATACTCTATATCACCTTCTAGGACAAGATGCATTTCCTCACCGTCATGTTGAAATATTCTTGATTCCGTATGAGGATCAAGTTCTGCAATAATTGCTTCCATCTTATGTGTCTTTATCATTAATCGATAGAGCTTTCCTGGTTTTATCGTCTTACTTTTTTCCTCACCTTTTTTAATAAAAACGACGTCCTCATCCATGGTTATCATCGGGAGAAGAACATACGAACTAATAAACATTTCTAATTCCTTTTAACAGCTATCTATTTACCTGAAAAGATGCTTCTCCGACTCATGCATACAACGTATCGAATAAACATCCAAGAAAATGATCCTTTAATCTATGCTTTTTGATTTTGTGACCATTAACGACTAAGCGTTCTTATTCCTTATAAAAAAGATTGACACATCATCGTATCGTTTCTCGTTCATCCAGATGATACTCCAAAAAATAATCACTGCAAATATTTTAATAACATAAATCTCTTTTCAGTGGAGTATGATCTCACAGAAGGACATTCTGGAAAACGTATATCAACTTACGTTTCAGTATGAAGCAAAACGGGGGGAGCTGTCCGCAGTGCGTACTCGCCGCCTTGAAAGAAACACTTAATATAGGCAACGAGAGCATTTTCCAGGCAGCTCAGGGACTGACTGGCGGTACCGCATTATCATCACAAGGTACATGCGGAGCACTTGCTGGTGGAATGATTGCTATTAGCGCTCTTGTAGGAAGAACCTATCAGGAGTTTAACGAGGGACAAAAAAAACGACTTGTGTTTAAATATACAAAACGTTTGTATGATAAATTCGTCAAGGAGTACGGATCTCCGCTGTGTTGTGATGTTCAAAAAAAACTCTTCGGTCGAAGTTACATTCTCTTGGATAAACAGGAATATGAGGCGTTTGAGAAAGCTGGTGCCCATGTTGATAAGTGTACCAGTGTTGCCGGGAATGCTGCGAAATGGACAGCAGAAATCGTTCTGAACGAAATGAACCCAGAACATTCTAAAGAATAGATACTGTTTTTGAGTTCAAAAAAAAATATATTTAGACGAATCTTAATTACACGAAGGTATAGAAGAGCAGGAGATCTTCCCTTAGTCTGTTTGTCACGCGTGTCTATCGTATTTATTAATGAAAACTAAGATAAGAAAAATATGTCTCTACATCAATTTTTTATTTTTCATCAGTAATAGCGTATTCGTTCCTTGAATAAACCATAAAAGTACCATTATGATTCTCAAATCGGTTATGGTAAAGAATCTTCTTGACAAAGCAAAATTAGTTCTTCCGTTTATCGGGCTTATTATCCTTGCGTACATTATATACTCACTTGACGTACATAAGATCATTACTGCATTTTTCTCCATCGAGCCGATATTTATTATCTATGCTCTGCTTCTAACCATACCGCTTCTTTTAATTCGAAACGCAACATGGCAAATAATTTTAAAAGAACAAAAGATAACTGTGGGGTTTTTCCGTTCCTTGAAAATCTATCTCATAGGTGTGTTCTATGGGAGTATCACCCCAGGATATTATGGGCAACTGATGCGCATCCCGTACCTAAAAGAAAAAACCGGTGAACCATTTGGAAAACTCTTTATTAACACTATTATTGAGACCTTTATTCATTCATTCTCCCTGTATGGAATGATGATTATCGGAGCGTTAATGGTGATCGGGACGCTTCCAGAATTGCTGCCGATTACGATTGTATGGATACTTGCATTTGCCCTTTTAGCAGTATATTTCACAAAAAAAGACCGCGGTGAAAAATTCTTTAGAATCATCATTAACTACCTCATTCCAAAAAAGTTAAAATCTCATTTGAACGCATTTGTTGATACATTCTACATTGACTTTCCTCGCTTTAAAACGATGATCCCTGCATATGTGTTAGGTGCGATCACCTGGATCATCGTGTTTTCACAAGAGTATATGATTCTCCTTGGATTGGGACTTCAGATTCCGTATTTTGCGTTCCTCTTACTCTTTCCAATAGCAAATACCGCAGGATTCATCCCAATTACATTTGCAGGGTTAGGAACAAGGGAGTTAACTGCTATTTTTATTTTTACGACACTTTTCCCAGTCGCGAAAGAACAGATCCTGGTGTTATCCCTTGTTGGTTTTATTGTTACTGATCTTTTCTTGGGATTTCTTGGATTTTTACTTTCACTTACCGAATCTCATATCACAACTTTTTTACCAGAAATGATCGATCAATAGGAGTTATTAATATTAGTGCTACCATATTGCTGAGCTGACCTTGATTGTTTTTTAGAAGAAAAGTTAATAATTAAATATCTCTCAGACTTACACGTTTTGCTGCGCCGATCCCGGGGATACTCAGGTGCTTTGCTATCCTGTCAATGATTTCCGTAGATACAATCGTCAGGACAAGATAGATGATAGCGATTATCGCGAACACCTCAAGGTATCGGAAGGTATGTGCTGCGATAAATTTACCTTCTGCGGTTAACTCCGCGACTCCAATGATATAAGCAATCGATGAATATTGAAGAAGATAGATGAATTCATTTGACCAAGCAGGAATGGCGATACGCAAGGCTTGAGGGAGGATGACATATTGAATTGATTGGAACTTGTTCATTCCAAGAGATCGTGCTGCGTTCATTTGACCAGATTCGACAGATTGAATCGAGCCTCTGAGATATTCAGCTTGGTACGCCCCGCTATTGAGAGATAATCCAAGTAACGCTGCTTGAATTGGTGAAAAGATAATTCCTATAGAGGGAAGACCAAAATAAATAATAAATAATTGTACAAGGAGTGGTGTACCACGGATAAGTTCGATGTACCCGACACAGAAACCATTGACGATTTTATTGCCATACACTCGGCCCAACGCAAGAACAATCCCTAAGAAAAAACCAGCGGTAATTGAGATAAAGGTAAGGAAAAGAGTATATCCTAAACCACTCATAAGATTTGGTAGTGAATGTAGGAAGAATTGACCAAAATCAGTCGCCATTTAACCTCCTGTCTCTTCTTCACCATATAACGCACCGATTCTCCCAAGAAATTCTTGGGTTCTTTTCATTTTTGCATTCGTAAACATCTCTTTTGGCGATCCTTGTTCAACAATAACACCACCTTCCATGAAGATAATCTCGTTCGCAACATTTCGTGCAAACCCCATCTCATGGGTAACGATAAGCATCGCTACCTTGCCGCATAGTGATTTCATCACATCAAGGACGTCACCGATCAGCTCTGGATCTAATGCGGAGGTAGGTTCATCAAACAATATGACATCAGGATCCATTGCTAATGCACGGGCGATTCCTACTCTTTGTTTCTGTCCGCCAGAAAGCTGAGCCGGATATTGACTTACTTGGGCTTCTAAACCAACCCGGGTTAGTTCTTGCATTGCTCGTTTTCGTGCTGCGTCTTTTTCAATTTTTTTTACTTTTTCTAATCCAATACTGACATTGCGAAGTGCAGTGAGATGATTAAATAAATTGAAGTCTTGGAATACAAATCCTATTTTTTCTCGTATTTTATTGATGTTGGTTTTCCGATTGGTAATCTCTTCACCATCGAGCCATATCTGACCTTTGTCAGGGGGGCTGAGTTGATTAATACAGCGCAGAAGTGTGCTTTTCCCGGTTCCGCTTGGTCCGATGATGACTTTTGTTTCCTCTTTTTCCATGATGAAGGAGACACCTTTGAGGATCTGAACATCCCCGTAGGATTTGTAAATATCTTTAACCTCCAGCATCGACATTATGATTTCCTCCTTTGTTTCATCGGTGAACCTCCATCTGATATCCTGCCATTTGATATTTCTTTTCTATATATCGGAGGGTTTTATTGGCAATAAACACCATTACAAAGTAAATGAGAGCAATAAGTAAAAATACGATAAGTATCAAGTCCGGGTCTCTCACCTGGATATATCGACCTTGGCGCATTAATTCTATAACCCCAATTCCAAACGCAAGGGATGTGTCTTTCAAGAGAATCGTGAATTCGTTTGACCATCCGGGGATTGAAAGCCGAAGCATCTGAGGAATAATCACATGGCGTATTGCTTTGAGTTTATTCATCCCCAAGGAAAATGCAGCATGGATTTGACCTTCAGGGATAGAGTTAATTGCCCCGCGATAAATTTGTGCTTGATAAGCTGAACTTCGAAGTCCAAGACCGACCACCGCAGCGGTAAAAGGATCCATGTTTATACCAATCTGAGGAAGACCAAAATAGATGAGAAATAACAGTACGAGGAGAGGTATACCTCGAAGGATTTTTTCATAAATTAAAATCAAATAAGCAATCGGTCGTGATGCATAGGAGCGACCGGTTGCCAGAACAACCCCAAGAGCCGTACCAAGTATGATACTAAATGCAGTAAGTAGAAGGGTGACTACCAACCCATCAAAGAGCGAGGGGAGTGATTCTATCAGCGTTTCAAGCGCCAACGGATCACTCCATGTCCAGGTTATGTGGCAAAGTATTTCTCAATAAGTTCCTCCCAATAGGTTGTTGCTGCAACCGCTGTTAATCCCGCGTTGATTTTATTTACAAGCACTGTATCGCCTTTTTTCACCGCAAACCCGTATGATTCATTTGTTGTGATGTTAAGGACAATTTTTACATTTCCTTTGTTCGCAAATGCTTGTGCAACTGGTGTATCAATGACAACAGCACCAACTCGCGAAGGTCCAATAATTAAATCAGCGACTGCGTCAGTGTACAGATCATAACCCCTAAATTTATCTTTATTTAACTTTCCAGTCGCAACAAGCGTATCATTCACCCAATCCCATCCTGTCGTGCCTGTTTGTGCACCAACTGTATAGTTTTTCAGATCTTCGATGGTTGTTATATTTACACCTCCACCTACCTTCACAAGCACTGTTTGGTTTGAGTCATAATACGGGATGCTAAAGTCAACCTGTTGTTTACGTTCATCATCAATCGTCATTGCTGCGGCAATGACATCGATTTTCCCTTGTTGCAGTGCAGGTATCAAGGAATCAAATTGTATATCTTGTACTTCAACTGTGTAGCCTTGGTCAGTTAGTACCTTTTTTATTAAATCGATATCAAAGCCTACAATGGTTTGATTTGCAAGTTTATATTCAAAAGGGGCAAAATCTGCTGAGGTCCCCACAATGATTTTGTTTTTGGTTTCTTGCGTACATCCTGATAAAGCAACAGTACCTATAACCATTGCAAGTACCAAGATTATTGAGAATATTTTCTTTTTATTTTCCATAATCTACCTCACCCTTTGGTTCCAGAAGAGAATAGTCAGAGTATTATTTAAATATTGTAGTAATAAATAAGAAGTAACAGTAAGAAAATATTCACAAAATGATTCATTACCGGGTGAGATACTTGATAAGTCCTGGTGTAATAACAGGTTTATTCTCAATGATGGGATATCCAAACGGTAGAATCGTTGAATGAACCGTGTCATGGATGATTTCAATTTCTCGTGCAATTTCGATGTCTTTGAGGTTCAGACCTAGGAAGATTGCTTTTGTAACAAATACAGCGCCATCGATAGAAAGTTGGAGTTTCCCAAGGTTTCGTGTTTCAAAATTTGATTTGTCACTGATTAATTTTTTTGTCCGACCCTTTGGTTTTTCGTAGCCGAGTAGTCCACCGATAATGATTACATCACACAGTAAACAATCATTTGGTAGGAGCGGTTTCTTGGCTTGGGGATCGAGAACGATACATTTTTTGTTTGAGAATATATCTTTAGCCTTTTCTTTTTGAACTGCTCCGAGTTTTTGTAAGACTCGAGCGGTTCTATTATCGGCAATTCTCGTGAAGACGAGGTTTCCATCCCAGAGTTTTACTGCATGTTTATATTCAAGGAGGAGCCATTCGGAGAGTGTTGGTTCACAATGTTCGATAACAAGGAGTGGTTGTTTTTTCATAGATAGGAGTATGCGTACTGAGGTGGAGGGTAATAATAGTTACTGCGAAAAAGTATTTGAATCGGATAAGTATCGATGCTGTGAGTCTATGGACAAAGTAGGAATGTATGACGTTCAACCATTTACGAAAGCTCGTCAAAATATCACAGTAATATCCAAAGAAGGAAAAAGCCGATTAAACGTACATGCGCTAATCGAGGTTGATGTTACCAAAGCTCGTGAGAAGATCACGAAGTCAAAAGGGACCATCGATGTTTCTTTTACTGGTTGGATTGTTAAATGTGTTGGTCAAGCTGCGAGTGAGCATAAACAGATGAACGCGTATCGGTTAGGCCGGAAGAAAATCGTTCTCTTTGATGACGTTGATATTCCTATTCCAGTAGAACGGGAGATTAATGGTGAATGGCGACTTCTTGCCTATATTGTTCGGAAAGCAAATGAAAAAACCGTTGCAGACATAACTAAGGAAATCAGAAACATTCAACACCAAACAATCGATGCATCGACAGAGGTGCTTGGGGAGACTCTGACCCGCCTGGAACGATGGGTGATTCACGCACCATTCTGGATCAAGAAATTAGGGGTTCGCCTCATGAGAGGCAGAGGTTTATCAAAAAAGAAACATTTCGGTACGATTGGAGTTACTTCGATTGGGATGAAAGGACGGTTTCCGGGGTGGGTGATTGGGATGGGTGGCCCAATTGCGACACTTGTTGCTGTGGGGGGGATTATGAAGAAACCAGGGGTGATTGACGACAAGATCCTTATTCGTGACTATCTCCACATAACTATTACAGCTGACCATAGTATTATTGATGGAGGACCATTGGCACGTTTTATATCACGGTTGACAGAGTTACTAGAAATAGGGTACGGATTATAAAGAACAAAAATTTTTTATAAGATTGAGAAAGCTTATATTGTTAGTTTTAAAGTAACTGATTAATAACTTTAGATTTTCTTGGCGAACGGTTTTCCATCTCTATTTAAATAATATAAAAAAAAAAGAAAAAAAGGATGGTATTCGTACTAACTAAATCATTTCCCCGATTTCTATTCCCTGTGACTCATTAAGAAATGCTGAATCAATTTCCGTTGTAAGGGTGTTCTGATCTATATTGACATCCGAATTGGTTTGGTGATTGTTTTGGGTTGTTGGTTGATTGAAATATGCGTAGGAAACGGTTACAGTAACTAATAGGATTAAGAGAAAAAGGAGGGAGATTATTTTTTTATTCATAGGTGATCACATCTGGTTGGGTCCTCTTAGTGTTGTCTCCCAGGGCCATTTCCTTTTCCATGGTGTTGAATTTCGTTAAAGGATTCGTGTGCTTGTATTTCTCTCCTGATATTTTCCTCCTTGACATCATGGAAAATCTGATATTGTTTTTCTTTAGTCATTTGGTTTATCATCTTATAGAGTTGAAGTTTTGTTTGGTTCAAAGTGATGTTGCCGTTTATATATTCTTTTATAAGAGTAAGGTTCGTTTCTCCTATGATTCCATATAACCGATAGAGTTGATTACTGTTAAAATGTCTAATCCAATGCCGGAGGTTTATGCTACAATTCTGAAGTTCATCGCTAGTTATATTCTTGAGTTGTCCCTTTATCATTGCGATTGTCTCATCATCTAGTAACATTCGAAGGGTATCCCGGAATTGTCTGGTGAGATTTCTTGACTCATTTTTTAGTTGGACGAAGACTTCCACCGAGTTATTTGCAGTAGGATCCGTTACCCTAACAGTGTCAAGAGCATCGCTGAGATTTTCAAGGATTGCCTCAAGTTTTGTGGTACTGACATTAAGTCCTTTCAGTACCTGGACTGTCAGGGTTCCCTTCAAAAGGTTTGTAAGAATCGCTTTTTCTAACTGCAGCAACCTGATTCGCGCTCCTAACGAGTTATTCATGATTCTTATTTCACGTTCTGTCTCATTATCGAAGGGATGATTATAATTTCCATCCTGATTACCAGGGTTTCCTTGGTTGTTATTATCTGCCTCAACTGCGAATGCCAATGAAATGATAGACGCCATTAGCATTAACACTAGAAAGATATTTACTATTTTTTTCATATCGTTAACACCTTTTACAGGCCATTTCATCATAGCCTTAGCCCTCTAATGGATGAAACAACATATCTATTTTCACCGGAACATAGCGGAACAAACCGAGACAAAGATGAGAAAAACTATAGTTTTTTCAATCGAATAAGATTTGATATACCTATTTGCTCTTTCTCTATCAGTCCTTTCCGTTCTAATCCCCGAACATTTCTAGAGATGGATGCCTTCGGTATCTGTAATTCTTTTTGGATATCGGTTTGTGTTAATGGAGTGTTTCTCTCATGTAATAACCTCATGATTTGTTTCTGTCGTTGATTTAATCCTTTTATATTTCCGAGAGGTTTCTTTAAATCCACTGTCGGTTGTATCCCTTTCATTTTTTTCCCCTTGAAGAACAGGATCAGGATGAAGATGCTGACGATAACAATAGCTAGAAATAAGAGAAGGTAGACAATGTTCTCCAGGGATAGGAAATTTTCCCTTTTTTCTGTCTGATATTGGATGATAATCGACAATGATTCGTTTTCCCCAAATCCTTTAACGATAAGATTACCGAGACTTTCCTCGATACGGATAGACCCTGATGACTTGATGTAGTTGATCGAAGACCCCTTTGGTAGCGTGAGATCATAGACGAATTCAGAGAATATCTCTTGTTTCGTGATATTTAATGTCCAGACACTCTGTTGTTTCGAGGTATATTTCTCTGTATTTTGTATGGTTAGGTTTGGGTAATTGGTAAGTCCTCCAATGTTGACAAAACCAGAGGAATCAATCGTGATGGTGAGGTCTGCATAATAGTCCACAGCTTGGAGAGATGGTGCCAGTGATAGCGTAATGATGAGTAATATCGTCAAAGATAAGAATATTCGAGAATATTTGGATTTATTTCCCATCACAATTCCTCTTAAAATATTCATTAGAAGTGGTTTTTTCTTTTTTTCCTGAAACGACATGGATTATTATTAAAGTTTCTTCCAAAGAGAAGGATATGCATTTAATCTCCGAATAACACCATGGACGGTTTTTCTTATTTTCATTTATGCACTCGGTTTTGTTTTATCAAAACTGATTCTTCATGAAAAATTCATAGAACATCGAAAATTTGGAACAAATCTTGAATATACTACTAGGCTGTTGAAGAATTCTGAAAAATAATCATTTTTTCATCACACCAAGCTCAACAGCTAAAATAAAGAATGATTAATTTCGTGCAGATCGTAATGATACAGTGTTTTATCTTTCAGAATGTTCTTC
>CABMCU010000020.1 GCA_902384685.1 uncultured archaeon
AAGAACATTCTGAAAGATAAAACACTGTATCATTACGATCTGCACGAAATTAATCATTCTTTATTTTAGCTGTTGAGCTTGGTGTGATGAAAAAATGATTATTTTTCAGAATTCTTCAACAGCCTAACAAAAAAAGAAGAAAAAGAGAGGGATTTTTTTGTTTTGTGCAATATTGAAGGGGAAGGTTTTATTATAATTGATAACAATGTATTTAATCAGGTGAATAGAAAATGGATATAAAGGGATATAGAATAATCGGAATAATACTCATTATTATTTCAGCAATATCTCTTCTTTTTGGAAATCTTATTGGAGAACTTTTGCCGATGACCAAGGGGATATTTGAAAGTAGTATAGTAATTTTTATAGGAGTTTTAGGCGTAATATTTCTTGGAGCATGTAAGAAGGAGAATCAAGAGTTTATTTAGGTCTCATAATTCTTTAAATACATATCCTTAGAACCAAATGCTTTATGTGAGAATTAATGAAAAATAAAATACGAAAAAAAGAGATGAGAGAAAACTATGATTATTTTACAAAATCATGTAACAAAGCACCTTTTTTAGGTGTAATTATGTTCATATGACATTGACCGAGGTACTATCAAAGGTATCATGATGAAAAGGTCTGATGATATGGTGAACTCATGCTGCATCTCCCCTCTGAGGGTTCCTTCTTTTTTGAATAATGAATCAAGGATCCATAGAACGGGGAACCATCCTCCGAACGGTAAGAGGCTCCAATATGGATTTCCGTTGGCGAGATAGATAACGCCGATGTCCTCTGTTTGATTATAGAGCATCCACGTATCGACTCCTGGGAGATCCCCACCATGACCTGATGTAGAGAGACCCCTTATGGATTCATGCATCCATGCGAGACCATACCCAATTCGATTCCCTGGTTGTGTCTCGTGCATAAGTTCCACGGTCTCTTTTTTAAGGATCCGAGTGCCATTATAAATTCCGTTATTCATATGTGCGATGAGGAAATGGGATAGATCAGTAACAGTTGTGTACAATCCTCCTGCCGGATAGAACCGCATCCTCCAAAACTGTTCCGGTGGTGTTTCTTCTCCATACATAAATCCCAATTTATTAATTGTATAGTATTTTCCTTTGAAACGCTGATAAGGTATCGCTACCTGATCGATGTCAAGACGGGAGAAATTGAAACCTGTATTCTTCATATTTAAGGGGGAAAAAATATGGGTGTCACAATACTCGAGGAAGGGTTCACCGGATATAATCTCCACAAGATAGGAGATAATATCAAATCCAACATTTGCGTACATCGCATATTCCCCTGGTCGATGTTCTGTACTCCAGACGCTGGGATCAAAATATCTGCCCCCTGGTAATAGGAACTCCCTGAGGTATGGTTCTGGGAAGAAACTAAAGGGCGGGTCATCTGAGAAATTCATCCAGTAATATTGCGCTTGATCATTCGTATTCAAACTTGATGTATGTGAGAGAAGCATACGGAAGGTGATGGGGTCATCAGGGAAATTGGGGTTTCGAAGTTCAAATGGTAAAAATGTGTTGACATCGTCATCAAGGTCAAACAACCCTTGTTCATACAGTTGCATGAGAGCGGTGCCAACAATGGTCTTAGTGATCGAAGCAATAACGTAGTTTGTATCTGTCGTCGCAGGTTTACGTTCAGAAATATCGTAATACCCATACCCCTTGGACCAGATAATCTGATCGTCCTTGATAATACAGGCAGAAAGAGATGGAAAACCTGCTATTCTCATGAATAGAGAGATCTTTTGATCGAATGCTGCATCATTTAACGGTTCATAGGAGGTATCTTTTGTTGTATCAACCGATTGAAAAACAAATTCTCCCATTACTGGTACAACACAAGTCGTTATCAACAGCATACAAACAAAAATTGCTACGATTTTGTTTTTCATGTTTTAATTCTTCCCCTTATAAAAAAGGACAATAATTAATATCTTCTTGATTCATTTAAATGTTTGGAATAGATAAAAATTCATAACAGATGAAATAGGGTCTATTTTTGTGCAAATCAAGGAAAAAAAAGAATAATAAGAGAGTAATTCTTAGTACTCTAATAACTGTCATAGTATTGGAAACGCATCAGGGAATCGCTTAAATAATTCTTCTACGAACTGTAGTAAGGATTGTTTATCGATATCCGGCTATTGATCTGTTTTAAATTTGCTGAATAGGATTAATTCTGATGTTCCTAGACTTTAATTTCTTATATACTTCTGTTTTATAAACATTGCATTTCCACTTATTTCTACATGTAATCTTCCATCAAGAGTGGTTTTGGGGATATAAACGCCATTAAACCAGACAATTACGAGATTAACGTCTTGTTTTCCGTTTTGTTCCCAGAGTAGTCTGCCGTTCTGCTTAGTATATATTTTTATAATGGAATTTGAATCATATACGATTCTCCAAAGGGATACAAAGGCTTTGAGTTCATTGGAAGGAGGTCTGAACCAGAATGTTTTCCACATATTTGGTAGTCTTATAATTGCAAACCAATCTTTTTCTGAGATTTTTCCCGATGCCTCAATGTAACAGCTTGTATATGGCAAAATGTTGGTCGATTGAGGTTTTTCTAATATGGCGATTGTTGCGTTTGCTCCTGCAGGAATGAGGAACATCGCACTGATACATATTCCAAGGAATATTCTACTCTTTTTCATAGTTTTCCTCCAATTTTAAAAAATAGGGATCAATATTTAAGTATTCTTATGAAAAAATATTACAAATGCAAGTAATTTGTCATATTTATGTTGAAAATGTACAAAAAAAAATTAATTAAGTATAAAGAAATTTTCCAATTTTCAATAAATACAAATAAGAAGAAAAAGATGGGGATTCTTAGTACCCAAATAGTTGTTGCAATATTGGAAACGCATTGGGGAATCGCTCGAACAACCACTCCAACAATTGGAGTATTGGGTTATACGAATAAGGCATACTTATCGGTAAGGGATCTGACCAATCACTCTCAAGCCCCTGAACATCTTTTGCTTTTACCTTTATTTGATATGATCCTTTGATGTTCCATGAATGCTTGAAATATACACTCTCTCCTGATTTATAAGGTCCAAGCCATTCGCTGACGTTTTCACCTGTGCTCCATTTGTAATACACCTCATCATTGTCTAAATCTGTGGTGGAGGTTCTATACGTGTATTCCATAAAGATTCTTCCGGAGGTTGCACCAGTTGGTTGTTCAGGTTTACTCGGTGAATGATCTGGTGCAACAGTGACAACTTTAACACTGTTATTCATCCAGTTATTGGAACTATCTACCACGGAAATGATATAGTGCAAGACAAGCACAGTTAAATTAATACTTATGGTTTTATGCCATAGATTGCCCTTATCATTTACCAAATTGGTTTTAATATGTGCAAAGCCATCAAACCAATATTCAATCCACACTTCTGAGACATGGATGTTGTCGGTTACTGTTGTATTAAAGACGAATAGTTGACCTGCATGTGCTAAGATTGGTGTATGGTCAATGATTGTTGGTTTATCGTTGTCTTTGACTTGTACAGTCTTTTTTGATCCTATAGTTTTATTATGAGCTGTATCTGAGACTATGATTGTGTACGTCATATTGCTAAGGTTATTATCAAGAGTTATTGTAAGGTTCCAGGTTTTATTAACACCAGGATTGAGGGATATATTGGTGCCGCCAAGAATCCCATGGGTCCATGTCACATTAATACTTGATACCTTGGTTGTATTAGAAGTTGTTATGTTAAATGTGAAGGGATCGCCGGTGGTTCCCTTGGTGAGACTATTGTCAGTAAATGCTGGAGGATAATATACATAAATTACGGTCAATGTGAAGTTGGTGAAGTCACTCCCACCGTGCCCGTCACTCACTGAGATGTTAACATAGTAGGTTCCTACATTAGTAATTGTTGGCGTACCAGAAAGAATACCTGTAGCAGGAACAATAGATAAGAACGATGCATTCGTCAACAACGACCATGTCAGAGAATCACCATCAGCATCAGTCGCATTATAATCCACTGAATAATGCATATCCGCTTTCGTCGTGGTATTATCGGTCGTTGTTATAACCGGTGGAGTATTATCTTTTGTCGTAAACGTATACCATCTGCGAGTATACAGATCGCTACCCGTTGGATCAGTCGTGTTTACCCAGATGGTGTATGTGGTTGAATAGGTAAGGTTTGTTAGTGATAGCGATTTGGTTCCGTTGGATGATCCTGTGCTGCTGTTTGTTTGTCCGTTGCTGCAGTTGATGT
>CABMCU010000021.1 GCA_902384685.1 uncultured archaeon
ATTACAGCATCTACGGAGATCATATAGGACAAACAAAGATTGGTGATTTCACCAAGTGAACAAAAAAAGTTAGACTCCAATTCATCCACTGGTTAAAACCAGTGGTATTCTTGGAGATTTTTTATAATATTTTTTTTTCATCCTCCCCCTGCCTCCACTGTATAATAACTCTACAACACCTCTACTTTTAAGTTAACAAAAACGGAATTGAAAAGTATCCAACCATATATGAAGGAAAGAACTGCTTGAATACGATGGTTTACAGATGCACCATTATCATTTCATCTAATACTAAGAATAATATAAAAAAATTAATGTAATTATTTTAGAGTTATTTTTTATATATTTTAGAGTTATGATTATCAAATTGATAAATAATTCATGTAGGTGAAAATATGAACACGTATGAATGTGTAACCTGTAAGCGTTCTGTAACTATTGAAGATCCGAATGAGGCACCGAACTGTTGTGGAAAATCAATGAGAGTGAAGATAGGTCGAGAAATTTGTCTTCAACCTACTCATGCAGAACACGCTCGACCTATGGAAGACGAAGATGCATGTGACGAGTTTCGTGGGGGAACATAAAATCATAATAAATTGAAATAATAACTATTTTTTACCTATCTTTTAATTGTTTTTAAGTTATCATCTTATAATCTTACTTGATTAGAATCATTTAGAGGTATCATATATGGCATTAATAAAAGGAAAAAAAGAAAAACTGGCAATAGTCCCGAAACAAAAAACTGAAGCAATAGCACAGAGACCATATGAGCTCTGGTCAGATATGGATCAGCTCTTTGATCGATTCCGATCAAACTTTGATGAGCTATTTTGGGAGCCAAGGGCAGGTCTCATGACATCTTCTGATTATCGTACACCGCTCATGGATGTTGTCGATCATGGTGATAAATATGAGATGCATGTGGAAATGCCAGGAATCAAAAAAGAAGATATCAATATCGAAGTGACTCCGACGATGGTTGAGATCTCTGCAGAACACGAAGAGACCAGTGAGAATAAAGGAAAGAATTGGCTTCGACAAGAACGTAGTAGCACGAACTTCTATCGATCTCTCGAACTCCCTGAAGAATTAAAAACAGGAAATATTGAAGCAGAGTTAAAGGACGGAGTTCTGACGTTATCATTACCGAAGGCAGAACCAAAACCAAAGTTTGAATCAACGAAAGTAAGGATCAAATAATTCTTTCTTTTCATATTTTTTATTCTTTGTTAAGAGATAGGAATAAAAATAAAGAAAAAAATGAACTAAAAAATGGAGGTAAAAACGTATGACGAAAGAAAAAATAATTGAATTGTTAAATCATGGATTGGAGTTGGAACACGCGGCTTTTGTGCAATACATGAGCCATGCAGAAATAGTTGATGGTACAACGACCGAGCCAGTCATCGCACGTCTCAAAGAAATCGCCAACGATGAAAAAGGGCATCAAGAGAAATTCCGAACTTTAATCGGAGCTCTCGGTGGCATACCAAGTATTGATTTTGCACCAAGGCATCCTGCAACAAACATCAAACAGATTCTTGAAGTTAATTTAAAGGATGAAAAAACTGCGGTAGATACCTATCGGAAAATCCTTGAGACGTTGAAGAAAGAGAAAACCAAAGGGTATTATGATCATCTTCTTGAACATGAGATCAGACATATCCTTATGGAAGAACAGGAGCATATCACTGAGTTAGAACTACTTCTTGGAATTCAAGGAAAAAGTTATTAGATTATACCTGCGTAGGTGAACAGCCTTGGGCGAAAAATATGATTCTACCTATTAAGGTGATTGTTGGATGGCTAGATGCTTTCTTTCATCTTCCTTTTTTTCCATGATTTATTTGAAACTAATTTTTAATCATATGTGAATCATGAGATAGACGATATATCGAAAGGTGGAAATATGAAACGATCAGAATCATGTAACGAAGAAAGGTTGATGAAAAAACAGGGAGATCAAGAACCGCTTGATTTGTACGAAGAGATGATTCGGCGATTATATATCGGATCAGATTCTGGTGGTTAAAAAAAAAGATAGATTTAAAATTTTTTAATACTTGTAAACGCTGTCCTTGGTTTAACAAGGAGGTAAAATGAATGAATGACGAAAAAAATAAAAAAACGATTAAAAACGAGTATGAAAAGGTTTGTCAAAAATGTGGAGAAACAATAGGTGGAAAAGCGTATAGTCTCATCAATGTGGAATGTATCTACGATGGAAAGACCTTATCAGCATGCGACACATTGGTATTATGTTCACAATGCTATAGCAGTCTGAAATCGTGGTTACATTTACCAGTGTAACAAAGTGGTCTGGTGTTAGGATATGAAAACAAAAACTCTTCACCAAACAATCGCTTTTAAAGCAACTCCGCATGAAGTTTATGAGGCATTGATGGATTCTAAAAAACATACGGATTTTACAGAGGCAAAAGCAGTTATTAGTAGAGACATAGTTGGAAAATTTACTGCATTCGATGGTTGGGCTTCTGGAAAGAATGTTGAGTTAGTTAAAGATAAAAAAATCGTACAAACATGGCGTAGTGCAGATTGGCCAGACAATCACTACTCAACGATAACAGTTGCATTAAAACAAGAAGGGGTTGAAACAATACTCGATTTTACCCAAACTGAAATACCGATAGGTTTCTATAACGATATAAAACAAGGATGGGCCGATTGGTATTGGGATAAATTAAAAGTGTATCTCGAATAAAAAAAAGTGTAAAAATAAAGGAGAGAGTAACATGACAATATTACCATAGTATCTACCTTTTTTTTCTTGTTGAATCTTATTTATTTTGTAGTAATATTGTTCCATTTGAAAATTCTTTGAATTAGATTTGATTCTATTTGGGGTTTATACCCGTGGGTCCTAAATTCCAACGGGAGCTTTATCACCATACGTTCAATCATATAGGAATGAGATTTGAATGTGAAGTTTAAGTCTCTTCCCCTGCACATAAAAACATACCTTTAGAAACACATGTTTTGTGAGCGTTAACAAGTATTTTTTCTATTTATATTATTATTCCAAAAAACCAGAGTAAAATTGCGAATATCAAATGAATAATCACAAGAACAATAGTCAGGAAAGCAAATTTCTTATGATATCTGAAGAAATTTTTTTTAAAAAAGATTTCTTTAAACCAATTAATACAGTGACAAATAACGCTATTAATGCAAGAAATCCTACCCATATTGCTAATGGTATATTGAACAACATACTATTTCACAATTATTGTACCTTTCATAAATGGATGAATATTACAGATATAATTATAGGTTCCAGTCGTATTGAACCAATAGGTAAATGATTGTCCATTATTGAGGGCATCTGATAAAAAAAGTCCGTTTTCACCTTTCACTTGATGAGGAATGGAGTCTTCATTTAACCAAGTAACGTTTTGCCCAGCTGTAATTGTAATATTACTAGGAATAAATGCAGAATTCTTAATCGTAATAGTATTTGTAGATATTGGCGGTGTTTGTTGTTGTGTACACCCGCTTACAAATCCGAAGCTCATTACCACAAACGTGACAAAAATTATCCACTTATTCATGTTACATCCTCCATCTTTCTATATCTTCGTATACTTTATTAAGACATTTCCTGCATATTAAAAATCTTGTTCCTAATGCAGGGTGATGATACCGTTGTAGAATACCCAATTTCTTATCACATTCTTCACAATTTACCATGCTATTTCACCAGCTCAAACACAGGGAAGAAATGGATGTATACAGGCATTGGCAAAAACTTCATATTCTCTTTTTTTCCCATACGTAAATTAGATTGTTTGAGAGTATAATATTATGTTGTAATAATGCCTATAAAATGATTCAAAAACAATTACTTTTATTGGAGTAATTGGTCATATTATTAAGAGGGTATACTTGAAGTCTTCTTCGATAAGCATGGTTACCTGGTTATTTCCTCCAAGATATACTAGTAGACGACATTCCACACAACATAACAATTATCAATGTCACGTAATTATTGAAGAACCTTAAAAAGGAAAATTAATGTATCTTTACTTTGTTCATTGATTCACAGAAAAGGAGGTAGATTTTCATTATAGAGAAGAAGCAGATTGTCAAGATTGGTAATAAAGCTCCTGACTTTATCTTAGATGATCACAACGAAAAACCATTCAAACTCTCTGATTTCAAAGGGAAAAAAATACTGTTATCGTTCCATCCACTCGCATGGACATCGGTCTGTGCCCTACAGATGCAATCATTAGAAGAAAACAAAAAAAATTTTGATAAAACCAACATGATTGCTGTCGGTATTAGCGTTGATCCTACGCCATCTAAAAAAGCATGGGCAGAACACCTCGGCATAAAAAATACGCGACTTCTCTCCGATTTCTGGCCGCATGGAGCTGTCGCCCAACAGTATGGGATATTCAGGGAAGATGATGGTATATCAGAACGAGCAAATATCATCGTTGATGAAGAACAAAATATCTGCTTTATGAAAATATATCCTATTTCACAGCTGCCAGATATCCAGGAAATCATCCGTTTCTTAGAGCAGAAAAAAGCTGCCAAAACAGTGCAATAAGAGAAGACGAGTATGTATTTCCTTCGCTTGAAAACAAATTATTTTTCTTTTACTTTACTCCTACTGAAACTTTTTATGATGTCATGAGATGACAGGGTGCCCACGAGTTTGTTTTTCTTATCAAGAACTAACAAATGATGCAGCCCACTCCGCTGCATTATTCGAATGGCGTTCTCTAGGGTATCATCCTCAAACGTATCAATGCAGGGATGCACACCAAGAGAATCGCAAGATGCCGTGACCATCTTTGCATGAGGTCCCCTCATAATATCAATAACAGGTATATCCTCTATCACCCGAGAAATTTCTGCAAAGACTTCTTTTACCAGTGCAAAATAAACATCAGTCTCGGTGATCACACCCACAATATCGTCTTTAAATTTTACAACAGCGATGTCGGTTTCAGCGTTAGACATCTTAAAGATCACATCTGCTAATCGTTCATCCTCTGTTGTATGCACAATATCTTTCTTCATATGCTGTTTTATTGTATCAGTAAATTCCATGGTTTCATCTCACCTTACACAAGTTCTCCGAGCTTTCACATCAACCATCATCTCACTCCCCACTCATCCGGTGCTAATCACCTGAACCGGGCATGACGCAACAGCATCATTTGTGCAGCTTACGAGAATATCAGGAATTTCACCAACGTCTGATGTATTTTTCCGGTATTTCTCCACAATACTCGCCTTCTGACCACTTTCAACAACAAATACTTCTGAACAAGTCTGCTCACATGCTCCACATTCAATACATCCGTCTTGATCTATTTTCACGTTCATTTCTCGTAACCTCCAGCTCATTCTTGTGACCGATCGGAGAGATACAATGCAATACGTCGCATCCGCTCCGCATGCGACAATCGGTTCATCACTGGATTCCATTCCTTATACAATTCCTGATGATAGACCGGCTTTGAAACCTTATAGAACACGCCAATCGGTATCTTATCAAACCGTTTTACAAGTTGCATCGCATCTTCTAATCGTTCAGATGGTTTTTCAATAATCTCAACTAACGAATTATATTCCTTATATGTATTATTGAACACGACACTGGGTTGCAACACATCAATATACGAAAAACCTTCATGCAATACCGCTTCAACAATGAGATCTGCGAGATGGTCAATACGCCCGGCGTAACCGCGCGCAACAAACGATGCACCAGCCTCAAGCATCAATGATAACGGGTTCAACGGTTCCTCTACACTCCCACTTGGCAACGACGGTCCCTTAAAGCCTTTCCGGCTCGTCGGAGAAAACTGCCCCGCGGTTAATGCATATGTCCCATTATTATGCACAATCACGGTGATATCTGCATTCCGTTTCGCCGCAAAAATCATATGAGAAATCCCTTAACCAAATGCGTCCCCGTCACCAGCAAACGTCAGCACCTTCAAATTCGGGTTTCCTAGTTTTATTCCCTGCACCGTCGCCATGGATCGACCATGAAGCGAGTACAACCCGCTCAACGGCACATAATCAAAAATCTTTCCATGACATCCAATGCCAGCTGAAATCATCAGATCCTTACGATCGATACCCTGCTTCTCTAACTTCTGTATCGCCTTCCGAAATGCATTCAGAATACCAAAATTCCCACACCCGGGACACCACGTATTTTCTACAGGGGTTGTTAAATCATCATCCATCTACCCGATCACCGTCCTTAATTGTTCAGCAAGATCCACTGGATTAAATGGCCGCCCATCAAACTGCCGAATCGACGAGATTTGTGTGATTCCATTTTTCTCCCGCAACAACTGTTCCAACTGCCCAGTACTATTCTGCTCAACCACTACCACCTTACGTCCTACGTACTTTCTGAGATTCCATGAAGGAAAGGGTTGCAGGTAAATGGGTTGCACAACGACACAAGAAAGACCAGCGTGTAGTACCGCCTCACGAACACTCATGGTCGTCGACCCAAACGTAAAGACACAGGGGTCACCAGTACCAAACTCATTTACTGTCTGTACTTTCTCCTGAAGATATCGAATCAAACTCTCCTGTTTTGTCCGACGTTTCATCTTCATCCGTGCGATCACCTCAGCCTCCTACGTCGTATACCCTTGTTCATCGTGCTCATAACTATTCCATTTAATCATCGTCTCAGACGGTGGAAACAGTAGCGGTGATACACCCGTATCAGTCTGACGATATCGCTGATAACTCCCGTTCATATGCAAGTCCGGCTCTACTTCTTGTATTTTCTCCAATTTACACTCTACATTCATACTACTTTCAGTAAGATGTTTCTCCGAAAGTAAAATCCCAGGTGTCTGAAATCGCCACACGAGATCGAGCAGCTCACCAGACAAATAAAACGCTTCTTCAATACTGCCTGGAGAGGCGACAATCCTTGGAAACTCACCTTGACCAGAATACAAAGAAAAGAGAAGTTCACCTTGTTCTGTATATGTAGGCACCCCCGTACTGGGACCAGGGCGCTGACCAAGAAAAAACACGACGGGTGCCTCAACCATCCCTGCAAGGGAAAACGCCTCCTGCATGAGACAGAATCCTCCACCGCTCGTCCCAACCATACTTCGAGCACCTGTAAACGTGGCACCAATCGCCATGTTTGCAACCGCAATCTCATTTTCTGGTTGAACTGTGATAACTCCTAATTTTTTTCCTTGGAATGCAAGAAAATGCAAAATCGGCGTTGATGGTGTCATTGGGTACGCAAAGTAAAGGTCAAGACCGGCAATACAAGCACCCAAACCAATAGCTTCAGCACCTGTGAGAATCGGATAGGTTTCCGTGCCTTCTCGTAGCACAAACTGTTGAGGAATTATTTCATCAACATAATCATAAATCTCATACGCAAATTTGAGGTTATCCTCTACATTCCGATGATACTCATTTTGGATGATAACATCAAGCTTCGTTCGATCAGCACCCACTGCTGCTGCAAGTACTGCAATACCTGCTACCCCAACGATTAAATCAGGATCAGAATATTTTTTCGCAAGAGCGGAAATGGGCACCCCTATACCTTGACCTTGTTTCACCGTTGTACTATCATAAATCAACACACCATTTTCTGCAAGATGACTCTGATGTGTCGTAAAGCTCCGCTGATCAAGAAGCACTGCAAGATCCGCCTTCATATAATGACTGAAGATCTTCCGGGTTGCTGTACTTACAATAGAAAAATTATGACCACCACGGATGAGACTTGGGTAATCATTCATCTGAAAAACATTACGTTTCAACGTAGTAAAAAAATTTGCGGCAACAATACCTGCTTTTTTAGTTCCCTGCCCAGCTTTTCCAGCAATTAGGTACGTAAATATTTCATCATTCATGGGTTTCCTACCCGAACCTCTATAAATCAAAAATGTTTTATAACCCTGCAGTCCATCCACCATCAACAACTAACGTATGACCAGTGACATACGTTGACGCATTAGAGGCAAGGAACACGACTGCACCCATCAACTCTTCAGGGTGCGCGTACCTTCCCAGAGGAATCCGGGTTTTAACCATCTGAACAAATCCAGGGTCTTTAATGTAACTATCGGTCATATCCGTAAGAAATATTCCGGGGCAAATCGCATTTACATTGATTCCATATTTTCCCCATTCCACAGCCAAGGTTTTCGTCAGGAGAATAATCCCAGCTTTACTTGCACTATACGCTGCTGACTGCGCAGAACCAAGAATGCCTGCAACACTTGCAATATTGATGATACGACCTTGTTTCTGTTTGATCATCTGATTACCCACCGCTTGTGCACAAAGAAATTCCCCAGTAAGGTTCACGGCCAATATTTTTTTCCAGTCGTCCTCAATCATGGACTCCGCAGGCGCACTCTTCACGATACCAGCATTATTCACTAGGATATCAATAGTATGAAATTTCTCAACGGTTTTTTTCACCATCATCGCGATATCGGTAGGTTTGGTAACATCAACCTTCAACCCTATACTTTCTCTCCCTAAGCTTTGGAGGAGACTAACCGTTTTTTTTACATCTACTACATCACACACAACGATATGAGCTCCAGCATTTGCAAGTCCTATCGCCATAGTCTTCCCAAGTCCGCGACTCCCTCCGGTAACTATTGCGACCTTTCCGGGTAAATCACACTCGGTACTCAACATATAACGACCTTCTTTCTTCTAATAATATTCATTTATTTGACAATGAGTTCTTTAGATGATAGCCATAGACCATGGACAGTACAATATCCGATAGCAAGGATTGTACCTGATTTTGATGTTTTAAAAGACGTAGTGATTGCGTGATGTGTATAAACCGTGCTGGTGTTCGGACCTTGAACAGAGGCGCCATGGGCGTTGAACAAAAACTGTCCGATATGATAGGGGAATTTCTCACCAACTGGTTTAAACAGTACAGAGATCCACGCGATATTATGTTCTGTCGTGTTGGGATGTGCGATTTCTTTACCTATACTTACTTTAACCTCGCATAATTCCTCTGCTTTGATCGTAGTGGGGCATTCAATAACCGGGACGTGTTTTTCCTTTTTCCAATCAGCTTTTTGAAATAATTCACTTGTTTCCATTGATGTTTCCATACTATTCTTCACCTCGAATATCTTTGATGTTATCTAAAAATCCCTGAAATATTTATAAGTATGACCTAAAAACGATTAAAAAACATATTAAAATTAGTTCTAACATCAAACAATAGATCATATCTTTATGTTGTTGAGATGGATAGAATAGCAAAAAAATAGTTAAAACATGTATCAATTATAATTGAATGAAATGGTATTTCTATAAATATGTTCGACAAAGGATTCCGTGTCTTTCCTGATCGTTCATTTCATTATTTTATCTGATACGTCATGATAGAAGATGAGCTATGATCAAGGACTTTTTCACAGACGTTACTTATCAAGAGTCTATCAAAAATACCTCGTGATTTACATCCCATAACAATGAGATCATGTTTTTTTGCTTCCTTGATTATTTCATTTTCAGGGATACCCTCAACAATTTTTTTTCCACCCGAACACCCATCTTCTTTCCCTTCTTCTCTATTTCATTTAGAATTTTTTGTCCCTCTATAGAGAGAATGGATTCCTATGCTAACGTGGTTTCATCAGGTGGGATAACATCAGTTAAACGCGGAGTATCAACCACATACAATGCTACAACGTTTCGTCCTATTTCTTTTGCAAGTGAAAGAGCTTTTTCGACTACTTTATCCATCTCTGCTGATTCATCTATCGGCACAATGATTCTACGCATGGCATTTATTTTTATATCATCAATTTTCTTTTCCATTTTTTCACCTATCTAAAAATGTTGTTACATAAGACCATGGATAGTATCAGCACATTCATTGCAGATTTTCTTTGTCCCACTTTTGATATCTATCTCACGGAGATCTTCGATGTTGCATTCCTCACCGCAGATACAACAAACATCTTGGTCATTACTCGGATTAGATCGACTAGCAGGGCAACTCCGCTCATAACGTGAAATTTCCGTTCCATCTTTTTTCTGATACCTGCTCACAATCACATGTTTCCTTCCATCTTTACATTTTACCATATTATTTTCTCCTTACAACCTAACGAATGATCATTACCGGGGATTTCGAATGATGCAACACCTTTTCGCATACACTACCAACAAGTATTCTACTCAGCGCTGTTCTTCCTTTACATCCCATAACTATGAGATCATCTTTTTTAGCCGCTTTCATAATTTCATCATCAGGAATTCCTTCCACTAATTTCGTTTTCACAGAAACCCCGAGTTTTAACCCCTGTTTTTTCACCTTATCAAGAACCTCATTCCCTCTTTTTTTTATAATCTCCATAATATCTGGATATGAATAGCTCAAATCTACAGAAGCTAGATAGGGATATTCCATGACATATAACGCTGTTATATCAACCCCCGTCTCTTTTGCTAAAGATAGAGCTTTCCCGACTGCTCGTGCTGAACCATTAGATCCGTCAACAGGTAAAATAATCCTTTGAAAATCCTTTGCTTTCGATTCATGATACGTTGACTTTTTCATATACAATCATCACTCCATATTTTCTTATGTTAAATTTCCCAAAGGTTATTAAAATGTAACTTAAAAACAAGTAAAAAACAATTGAAAAATAATTCATTAAGATAAAAAAAAATTAGAAAACCAAAATTGTTCATGAATTATTTTTCAAATATTTTAATATGTTTGATAGTCAACAAACGATTACCCTGATTCAAGAAAAATCTAAATATTCACATCCTTTCATTATTTTGCATACATTATTTAATTATTATTAAATCATCCTTAAATACAATATTTAACTACATTTTCTCCAAGGTGAATTTATATGAAAAACATGGAAAAAAAATCGATAATTCTCTTATTGAATATTATGTTGGTTGGTACTATATTGATACCTATGGTGAACGCACAATCATCCCCAACATATTTTACTAAATCTCCAATAAATAAAATTATTGAACAAAAAGACAATGGAATAGCGACAGTTTATACAGAGCATTATGATGCTTACGCGAAAAAAATTATCAGAGAACCTATAATGGAATTAAATAAACAAGATGCAGAGATCATTAAACAACAACTCGTCAACGTCGATAAATCCAACCTGCCTAATCAAGAAAAAATAAAAGAACAAATGAGCATCTTACACAAATGGAAAATACTCCCCGAGAATATTACATATGAAGATTTTGAAATTGTTTTAAACCGCATGATCAATATTAAACAGAATCACACCAATCCACTTATCACCCCCGGTTTTATAATGACTGGACCTGCAATTACCTCAACGCTTGCCTTAGGGGGGGACATTTTTCCTATCGAGCTTCTTTTAGGAAATCTCGTTGGATATTTTTTTGATATTCAAATTTTCAATCGAACCATGAGCGGGTTGTTAAATGGGACCCATTTAGATGCTGGTATCATCGCCGGTCCTGTCTATGTCGGTTTTGGTCCAACGTTAGCATTTATTGTAATTGTTGGCCCGAGTACTCAAGGTTTTTTTAAGGTGTTGTTGTCTCCCTTTATCGACATAAAGGTTTTATTTGCAGGGGTTCATTTCACAGTTTCAATATTTGAAAACAGTAGCGCGGTTACGCTGTTTGATTGGCATATAAATGTCGCTCTCATGGGTGTGATAACCTACTTGTAGAATACGTAATTCTCTAAAAAAATCCCCTTTTTCTTTTTTTCTATATCAATTGATTCGCACAAAAACATGAGTTAAAACCGTGTCAATGCTTCTGATTCTAATGTAAGAACTTGATTCTCAACTTCATAATATGTGAAATTTTATGTATCAAAACAATCCATCATATCAATTTTTCATAAAATATAAGACAACTGAATATTGATAATAACATTTAATAGGGAGTGTTGATATGAAAAAATCTTAAGGATAAATAATTAGGGGAAAAAAATAACTAATGATAAAGAAATTGCACTGAAAAAACCTAGTTTAGAAGACGCAGTTGTTATCGCAAGGAAAGGAACCCATTGTGGAATGTGCAGAATCGATTTTCTTGGAACAGGCCTCTGTCCTTCTGGAAAAAAACATGGTTATTTAGCATACTGGCCACAGGGTCGCATGGAACTAGTGAAACATTTAAACGAAGGTCGAATCAAACCTACTGAAAAACTCCTTGAGATTGCAAATTCCTGTAGTCTTTGTGGGATCTGTGATAAGCAGTGTAATTTTACAACACAATTACGACCGGAAAAGGTTGCAAGAGCAATAAAAGAATACGTCAATAATCTAGATAAGAGCGAAATCCAGACTGTTCCAGAGGATGATATTCTCCGTGGATTACGTGAGATTGTCGGAGAAGAATGGGCAACAAACGATCCAAATATTATAGTCTCATATACGATGTCAATAATTCCTCCAGATTCTGAACTAAAGTATTATATTACCATGCCGGAAAACACCGAGCAGGTATCAAAAATCATCAAATTCGCAAATAAACATAATATCCCTTTCCTGGCGCGAAGTGGCGGAACAACATGTTCAGTAACTGCGTCGTACGTTTTAGTAAAAGCTTTTAGCTTGGATCACGGTATTGTTATCGATCTTTTACGACTTAAAAAACTTGAAATTCATCCTGAAAGTTCTACAGCAACTGTTGGTGCTGGGATCACAACTTTTGAACTCCAAAACGCAGCCTATACTCATAAATTACGTGCGCTTGCTGCTGAAGCGGGAGCTCATTATTGTTCAAATATTGCGACAACCGGCATCATTTCTACGTGGGGAAATAACTATGGGGGGTTTGCAGATAATTTTGTTGATGTCACCCAAGTCGATGAAAAAGGAATAATTACAAAACATAGTGATATAGGGATATTAAATCCCTATTCTGCTGAAACTGGATTTGCTAATGTTACGATGACTCCCTCAAAGATTATTACTGAAGCTATTGTGAAACTACATCCTATTTTTGATGATGAAGCGGCTGTTTTTGTTCCCTTCACTCACTTAAAGGACGCTCTGAGTATGTTATTAAAACTCGGGAAGCGTGATGTTGGGTTATCCCTTGCTGTTCTTTCAGCGAAATATCTCGCTGAGTTTCTCAGTCCAACATTTCAGATTTCAAGAGACTTTGAAGATATTTGTAAAAACTATCTGAAACTCAATTGGGTTGTATCTGTTATTGGTACGAAAGACGATATAAAAATCGTTGAGGAAATGACTGAATACACGATGGATCAATCGTTGCTGAAGAGTTTAATCTTGGGTGCACCACGGTTTTCTACTTTGAAGGATAGCGAATTTTTACGGATACTTTCTGAAGAAGATGACCCCCTTAAATCTCTCTTTGCGGGACCCATGAGAAAACATTTGGAAAAAAGCCTGGATCCTTCACCTGAGCAAGTGGCGAAAGTGTATGACCCAGATTTACAGGATTTTTTCAAAAAAGTGTATTCGAAACCAGAAATGACGGATGTTGTGTGGCTTCATGCATTTCGAATATTACCTACACGAATGTTAAGACAGAGGATGTTTTCGGGACCTGGAGGGTCGATATGGAGCGGTGATATGGATCACATTTTGAAGTGGATTCAGATGTTCGCCGATGTTGGTGATAAATATCAGTTAGAACATTCTCTTGGATTTATTACTCCTCTGGATCATGGAAATTTTGTGTATATGGAATATGATTATTTTTTTGACCATAATGATCCTGAACTTGGTCATAAAATAAGTAAAACATTTATTGAAACGATGGAGCAGTCCTATGTAATGGGGAAGGTCATCACACTTCTTGATTATTTGTTTAAAGGGATGTATCGGAAAGAGCATGTTCTGTATCCTCTGCCTGAGGGTATTTCAAAAGATGATCAAGTTGTGTTTAGACAGTTGCTTGAAAGTGTTTTAGGAGGTGAAGAAACTTGGTAAAATTTCTTTCAGAGGAATGGATTGCCTATGGGAAAATTTTTCTACTTGAAAAACTCGATCCAGTAAAAGATCTGAAAAATATCACAACATCATTGCTGTGTGTGATAGAGAATGTTCCCCCGAAAGGAATAACGATGAATTTATATTTGGAGTTTCAACAGGGAAAATTAATTGACATTATCGTCAACACCGGTGCGTTTACAGAAAAAGAAGCAGTGTTCGTGATAACAGGTCTCTATGGTACATATAAAGATATTATCAAAGGGAATATGAGTCTGGCAATGGGTATTCTCAAGAACAGGTTAAAACTAAAGGGAAGCAAAATGGAAGCACTAAGAATAATAAAACCAATTGATGTTGTCATTGACTCTCTTCGAAAAGTCACTGATGAATTTGAAGAATAAAAATGGTTTATATAACAGTACCTTCGAAGAAAAAAATTCAATATTTAACTAGTGATTCTATCAAAAATTTTGTTAATTCCCAAAAACCCACTCATTGAATCATATTGGTAAAAAAAGAAATTCGAATCAAAAGGTGAATATAAGGGCGGGAATTTGAACACCCGAACCTAAAAACTTACTACTCAATAATTTCTATTTTCGTAAGAGAACCGAAATTTTTAATAAATTAGAATGAGTGTAGGATCTAAGACTATTAGTCCAAAGCCCTTTTATGATTTTGTGTTTTTCGGTGCATTTAACAGGAGAAAAAAGGGTTTGGAAAACCGCCGAAAAGATTACTCTAATAGATACAAAGCATTTACAAAAAAAAAACAGCTGAATCCGTGTTTTTCGATGTCATAATCTTCTTCAGACAAATAAAAGTATTTATTTTAGATGCTCCCGTCGGGAATACG
>CABMCU010000022.1 GCA_902384685.1 uncultured archaeon
ATTGCCGCCGGTTCGATAGTCTCTTCAGGGGATTGCTTGGGTTCTTCTTCTTTTGTGATTTCCTTTTCCTCTTCTTTTTGTTTCTCTTCGGCTATTTTTGCTTCCTCTGCTTCTTTCTTTTTTGCTTCCAGTTCCTTGAGTTGGTCTGCCGCTTCTTTTTCGATTTCTTTCTTCGCTGTTTCAGACAGTCCGCTCTCAAGTTTCTGTCGACGCCATTTGTCCGTGAGGTTTAATTTGGTGATAAGTAACGTGCTCGCATGGATTGGTCGTGCTATCTTTGTTCCTTTTGCTGTTGTCAGAGTGACTCCTTCGATTTCCACGGTCTGATCTCGTACGTTGATTTTTGAGATTTTATCCTCATGCCCTCGAAAGTTCCCTCGCATGACTTTGACCGTGTCTCCTTTGACTACCGGTAGACTACGCCGGTCGTATTTCAGCAGGAGGTTTTCTGCAAGATGTGACGCAATTCCTCTCCTTTTTACATGTAAGGGTGCATTATAGAGCATGTATCGTTGTTTTCTTGGTTTTATTGATGTCATATCACTCACTTTAAAGAATTGTTGCTGCTAATGCAGCTATTTTTGGCCATCGTTCTGCAGCTTCTATTGCAACAGGGCCCTTTATCATCGTTCCTTTTGTTTCTCCAGTATCCGTCATTAGTACTGCAGCGTTATCCTCAAATTGAACCATGAGACCATCCGGGCGTCGGAAAGGGCGTCTCTGACGGACAATTACCGCTTTTAAGATCTGTCTTCTCATCTCCGTCGCTCCTTTTTTAACACTTACTATTACTAAATCACCAACACCAGCAGTTGGGGTTCGACGATGAACACCTTTAATCTTCACTGTCATGATGATTTGAACAACTTTTGCACCAGTGTTATCAATGCAAGTTAAACGGGCGCCCACCGGCAACCCTCGCATCATTCTACCCGCTATTCCTTTCATGTTTATTCACCAAATTTACACTTTTTCAATGGTCACAAATGACACGGTTTTACTTAATGGTCGACATTCTGCTATCCGGACTGTATCGCCCACCGTGAGATTCATGCAAGATGGACAGTGAGCATGATAGGTTGATGTCCGTTTTTCGTATCGCTCGTATTTCTTCACATAGTGCATGAATTCTCGTTCGACAGAGACTGTTTTTTGCCTTTTAGTTGACACTACCGTTCCCATGATTACTTGTCCTCTTACAGGTAACGTCCCATGAAATGGGCAATCCTGATCGTTACAGTTATCGCTGGGTGGTTTGACATTCAACCCTATGTTTCGTGCTTCCTTTTTTTCTGCCAACGCGATCACCTTATTTTTTTTATTCTTTCTTCAGGTCGATAGACCAATCGTGTTCCTTTCACGATGGTTTTTTTATCATGATATTCGAATGCAAACGTTGCTGTTTGCTTTGCGATTCGTTTTTGTTTTTTTTCTATTTCGATGAGGAACGTATGTTTTGTTTCGTCGAGGATGAGTCCTGATAGGTTCATCCAGGATGGATCGGTGCACTCGATGATGGTGACCGTTCTGCCAATGAGTTCATCACTCATGATCGGCTCGTGTTCCATAGATTCCGTCCGTGACGCACTATGAAGGTCAGATGATTGGTTTAGATCACGTCAACAGTGAATCCGAGTTTCTCCAATGCGCCCTTTACTTTTGTTCGGTGATCTCCCTGTAATTCGATTCTGCCTTCCTTGATGGTTCCACCGCAGGCGCAGATTGATTTAAGATTGCTGACCAGCGTATTCATGTCGAGATCATGGGGGTTTAGGCCATCAACGACTGTCATCGTCTTTCCATATCGTCGCTTGTCAACAGCTATAGTGATGCTTTGCTGTTCTCGTGCTATTTCTTCACAGACACAGATTTCTTTTGGGAGGCCACACGTTGGGCATATATCACTCATTTATGTTCTCCTTCTTCATTCATAATTGTTAGAATCCTTGCAATGGATTGTCGTATCTGCCTGATTTTTCCAGGGGATGGTGACGACCCCCCCATTGCTGATATTCCGCGTTCATGCATAAGTTCTTCTTTTAACTCTTTAAGTTTTTCGCCCCGTTCCTCAGGGGTCATGTGTCTGACATCTTTAGCCTTAAGAACCATTTTCGGTACCCTCTTCTAGTAATTTTTTAATGTTTTTCACTATCAATTCAGCGGTTTTTTTGCCGATACCATCGATTGCAATGAGATCATCAAGATTCATAGTGTATAATTCTTCAAGTGAGGTGATTTTTGCTTTCTCCAGTTTTTTCAAGACAGACGGGCCAATTCCTGGGATCTTTGTAATATGCTTAATATCGGTTTTTTTCTCAAGTTTCGGCTCTGGTGGTTTTGCTTCGATTTTTGATTCTGGTTTTACTTCCTCTTTTTCTACAAGTTTATACGTAATTTCATCGGGCAGTTTCGCGTCTGATCTCATAATTCTTACTTTAACTCCAAGAACTCCTGGTTTGAGTTTCGCAGTTGCGAGGCCGATATCCATGACTTCTTTTGCGGTTTCACCACAATATTTCACATGCCCTTCAGTGAACTTTTCTGTACGGTGTCGTTCTCCGGTTAGTTTCCCTGCGAGAATGACTTGGCAGCCTTTTGCACCGGATTGCATTATCCGTCGTACAGTAGAGTGTCCTGCTCGTCTAAAATGCCATCCTCGCTCCAGTGCTTCAGCCAGTTTCTCTGCCATAATTTGAGCGTTTAAGGATGCACTTGACCCTGCTTCTTGTATTTCGATTTGCGGATTATCAACATTAAACTTGGTACGAATCGTATCTGTAAGTTCCTTTATTTTTGCGCCACTTTTCCCAATGACCATGCCTGGTCGTTCGACTAGAATGTTAACTCTGGTTCCAATCGGAGTCCGTTGAATGTTCATGCCGCCAAAACCTGCACCTTCAATTTCTTTGACGAGGAACTTCTTAATTAACGATCGCTTGGCGTTCTCTCTTATAAACTTGCGTTCATTTGCCATTATTCTACCTCTTCAAGAATAATTTCAACATCGGTCGTAGTTTCATTCTTATCGGTCGCTCTGCCATGCGCTCGTGGCATGATTCCTTTAATGATTCTGCCTTGATATGCGGAGATATGTGCAATTTTCATTTTATCAACGTCAAAACCTTTATATTCCGCATTATTCTCCGCGTTTTTGACTATCTTTAATATGTACCGTGCTGCTTTCTCTGGAAAACTCCCTGGGCCGATGCCTTTTTGATGCAGTCGTTTCTTCTTATGATAAATCGCAGGGAGTGCCCGTTTCATAGCGATGATGTCTTCAAGGTATTTTTTTGCTGCTTCAATAGACATTCCTCGTAGTGCATATGCAATGTTCATGGAATCTTTCTGGGAGCAGTGCAGCTCATATCCATAAGCTCGTGCGCTTTTTTCTAGGTCTTTCTCAGCTGAATATTTCGGCATGGTTCATCACTTCAATGGCATGAATTTGGAACCTCTGGTGGCTCCAACACCAGGTCCTGTATGTTTTACTTTCTTACGGGTTAACGCGAATTCTCCGAGGTAATGCCCAATCATCTGAGGCTGAATATTCACCCGTTCGAAATCCTTCCCATTATGTATCAAAATATTATGACCAACAAAATGAGGTAAGACAACCATATTTCTGCAATGTGTTTTGATCAAGTCTCCATGTTTTACGGTTTTGATGTCGTTCATTAATTTATTCTCATCCTTGGATAATCCTCGTTTCAATGTTCTACGAGAACGTGAGGTGAGCAGTGGGAGTAATTCCTCGATCGAAAGTTTTTGAAGATCCTCCAAGGTTCTTCCTTGGTATCGAAACTCCTTTTTTCGTACCTCTACTTTTTTCCGTTCTCTTTTCCGTCTGCTTTTCGCTGATGATCCAAATTTAGTTTGAGCCATGATCGTTACCTTCTTCCCGTTCTCCGAGCAGCAATATTTCCAACTTTTCTACCAGGAGGTGCACCACGTGATACACAACTTGGTTTTCCAACGTGCTGATGACTTCCACCACCATGAGGATGATCTACGGGATTCATTGCAACTCCTCTTACAACTGGGTAATTTCTGCCTTTACCGCGTTGTGCATTCCATTTCTTCCCTGCTTTCATGAATGGTTTCTCTTGCCGGCCGCCACCGGCAGCGATCCCAACAGTTGCTCTGCATAAAGAATCTAATGTTTTAAATTGACCCGATGGAAGTCTAATGACTGTTTTTTTCGCATCATGAGAGAGTACATATGCACCACTTCCACCAGCACGCACCATTTTACCTCCATCTCCTGGTGTGATTTCAATATTATAAATCGGATACCCATCCGGAATATTCCCGATTGGCATGACATTCCCGAGCTCACAGTCAGCTTTACTTCCCGTGAACTTCACTTCACGACCGACTGAGGTTCCTTCGGTCGCTATCATTAGTACTTTTTTGTTATTCTCCATACGTACCTGAGCAACAGGAGCACTTCGACCTGGATCATGAATAAGTCCTTCAACAATGCCCTTTGTGTTTCTATCATTACAATACTGTATGTTCCCTCGGTATTTATGTGACGGAACATTATATCGACCCCGTACCCGTCCCCGGCGTTGCTGGATAAGATTCTTTCCCATAATTCACCTCTTTAGAAGACTCCTATGCGCATCCCGAGATCCTCTGCCTTGTACTCGGGCATGAAGACAACAGTTGCGTGTTTTCCTTTCTGTGTTATTCGTGTGTTTACTGATTTTACTTTCACGGCAAACATTTGTTCAATTGCTTTTTTTATTAAAGCTTTGTTCGCGGTTCTTTTCACCACAAACTCTAACGCGTTGTTTTTTTCCATATGGCTCATTGATTTTTCTGTCACAAATGGATATAAAACAATTTCATATGGATCGGTTACCATTATTTAGCCTCCCCTAGCTGCGCCAACGCGGATTTCGTAAAGATCGTAAGTCTACCAGCAATCCCACCAGGTGCGAGATGTTCAATATTGAGTTGATGTGGTTTTGCGATATCAATACCACTGAGATTATCAGAACTTTTTTCTACTACGTCTTTGGA
>CABMCU010000023.1 GCA_902384685.1 uncultured archaeon
AATCTCAGCTCACATTATCAAAATCAAACCCAGACAACAGATATCGATGCAGCTACACTTACGTTTGCTTGCGGGGTTGCAGCTAAACAAGTGTATGGATCTGAAGGATCAGGGACTTTCGGTGTAGACCAAGCGTTCACAGCGTATAGGAAGTTTCATTGCACGACATGTACACTCATCCGTGATACTGATTCTAATGTACATGGCCGACTCGCAAAGAACATGATCGATGCCCTCCCAGCTCATCTCGCGGTAGTCGATGAAGATTGGACAAAAGGTCATAATCTTGTTGTAGATGGATACAACACCGATGATTTTTACCATCTGAACTTCGGTTGGGGTGGTGTATATAATGGTTGGTACCTCCTTCCAGATGAAATTCCTTATGGAGTTACAGTTCTCGAGGGAGTGATCGTTGACATCATGGATAAACACGTTAGCCCACAAGTACGATGCAACGGATCAATTCACCTGACAAACATCACACCAGGTACGACAATTAATGATAGTTTCACAATTGAAAACGCAGGTTCACCCACCTCGTTGTTACACTGGGAGATTACGAGTTGCCCGGACTGGGGAAACTGGACCTTTACTCCATCAAAAGGTACAAGCCTCACCCCGGAACAAGGACCAGTGATGATCAACGTCTCTATTGTTGCACCAGAAAAAAAGAATAGAGAGTATAATGGTTATATCAAAGTAACAAACACGGAAAACCCAGCTGATTGTTTTATCATCCAAATTACTCTAACAACACCGTACAAACCCCATTCATTCCTACTCAACTGTCTGCAGGATCTGATGGAACGATTCCCCCATACATTCCTAGTACTGCGTCTTCTTCTAAATTACTAAACTGATCATTCCTTCTTTATTATGTGGAAAAAATTATACTGTTATTATATGCATCTTTCGATTAGAATGATTAGTAAACATGAACTGGTGAATGAATGAAAATTACCAGAAAAGATACCATGCTATACTGCTTAATCCAATATCTATATAAGTTATAAGATTGAAAAAAATAGGTATGTTTAATAAAGAAAACGATATTTAAAGAAAACGATGGTTATCTTGAGAGTCTTTAGGTTTCAGGTAAAGGAGCTTGTATGAAGTTTTTATTGATTTATCCTCCTCCAGAACCATTTTTTATTAAAGATACACGTGTTTTCTATGGTCTTTCACCACCACTTGGCCTCTTGTATATCGCAAAAATGCTTGAGAACGATGGAGATACAGTAACGGTACTTGATTTTTCAGCAGAACCCTTTGATGAACACGAGCTTATAACTAGGGTAGATTTGGTAGATGCAGTGGGTATGACTGTACTAAGTTCCTCTCTTAATGACGTAAAAAGTATTATTGGTCTAATTAAACATCATAACCCTAATATTCCAATTATCATCGGCGGTCCTCATTGTTCACTCCTACCAGAGGATACCTTGGAAGAAACACAAGCGGATATTTGTGTACAAGGAGATGGCGAAGCGATTATTACAGACATCAAGCAAGCACTCAACAAGAAAAAAGATTTTTCAAAGATACCGGGGATTGCGTACCGAACAACCAGTGGTATTATACGCGGACCTTCTCCACAACTCATTGACGATCTCAATAGCATCCCGTTTCCTGGACGTCATCTCGTAAAACACTACATATATGGACGCGAATACAATCCTCATCTCAAAGCAGGTGAATTCACCTCAATTATCACAAGCAGAGGATGTCCCTATACCTGTCGTTTCTGCTCTCGTGGGGCGATCAGCATGCAACGATACCGAATGCGCTCCACAAATAATATCATCGCGGAACTCAAAGAAATCCAACAACAGGGATATCGACATGTTGCATTCGCAGATGATTGTTTCCCAACAAACATGAAACAGGCAAATGGATTATTCGATGCAATCATCAACGAGAATCTTAACTTGAAATTCTCGGTGACAGCATCACGAGTTGATCTTGCTGACAAAGAGCTTTATAAAAAAATGAAACTGGCGGGTGTCACCCACATTCAATTTGGTTTGGAATCAGGAAATCAAGATGTCCTAGATTTCTATCATAAAAAAACAACCGTTAATACCATAAAAAAAACGGTTCATATAAGTCATGAAACCGGGTTTTTTACTATAGGTTCGTTTATTTTCGGAGCACCCTTCGAAACAATGCAACATTTCAATAAAACACTTCTATTTGCAAAATCACTTCCCCTAGATTCAGTATCGTTTCTCCCATTACGATATATGATCGGATCCGAACTATGGGATCAGGCTGTAAACGATGGTAAAATCAGCGAAAAAGAATATCTTGTTTCCACAGATAAAAACAAAGGATTAGGAATGTATGCCAAAGAAGAACTGTTTCAATATTGTATGAATGCACAACGTTCTTTTTATTTGAGACCAACCTTTTTCGTGAATCTTCTTAAAACATCACTGCATAATAATGATATGACCTACATCCAATCTTACCTCTCAATAGTATTTTCTCATATTAGAGGAGCCTTTTCTTAAAAAAATAATCAAGTTATTTTTTCGAAATATTAAAAGAGAGCATGTCGTTCTTTTCTATTTGTATGAAGATACGAACCGCAAAAATAAGAGACGCTGAGGCGATCACGACATATAATATCTCTCTTGCTAAAGAATCTGAAAATATTCCTCTTAATCCTGATACAGTTCTTGTAGGCGTGAAAGCACTTTTGTCTGATAAAAACAAAGGATTCTATCTTGTTGCAGAAGAAAACGATACGATTATTGGACAGTTGATGATAACATATGAATGGAGTGATTGGAGAAATAAATCAATCTGGTGGATTCAAAGTGTTTACGTTCAGAAAGAGTGGCGGAAAAAAGGAGTGTTTACCAAATTACTTGATTATATTAAACAGAAAGCACGTAAACAGGGAGTGGTGCTTCTGCGACTTTATATGCATAGACAAAATAAGTCCGCTCAAAAGGTGTATAAGAAAAGCGGATGGAAACAAGAACCATATGAGGTGTATCGTCTCCCATTATAAATTCTATTAAAAAAATGGGAAATATTGTTAAAATTAAGATATAAAAATTATTTTTTTCACATGTTCAGTAAGTAAATTGAAGAAAATCAATTTTTTTTTATTATGAAATGAGAAAACCCCCGGTAGGGTACCGAGGGTTTCTTGTGCCTCTATGTCGTCAAATCGGATCATGGTTCACCGATTTTCTTTAGATAGAGGTAATGCTCTAAGATTATAACTGTATTAATAATTTTTTATATTTTAATGAATTTTTTGTTCTTATTCAAGAATAGAGTTATTTCAGACTGTCTTTTTGTCAGCATAAGTTTATATAACATAATTGACAAAGAGTATCATGCCTAGAGGACGGTTCTGTCAGCATTTGGTGCTGGCCGGGCTGTCTTGGTATGAGCCGCGTGGTATTTGGTACCTCGCTGGGCTCTTTTCCTCTGGGTTTTAATCGATATTATTTTTTTAGTATGAGAGTGATTCGAGAAAAAATTTAAAAATTTTTTTGTGATTAACCCGCGTTAGGTTTGAATAATTCTATACCCTCAATATAGCAATTAGGGAAAAATAGTAATCCATTTAACGTGATAATAAATAGTGAATATCTTGATCTTTTTTATTTTTTCTAGCACGGTAAAAACGAAAATTCATTTTTTTTCTCATTTTTTCAAATGACAATGATTTGTAGAAAGACAAATAGGCAAGTTTTAATAGCATTATAAGATTCAACCTCGGGGCGAGGTATTATATGGAATATAAACTCTACGGATATCGTTGGGTAGTTGTCGGTGCATTTTGGTTGGTAATCTTTGCATATGGGGCAAACTGGTTTGCATTATCACCTCTGCTAAGTACATTTGAAAACGCAGAATGGTTTAACATTCCTGCATGGGAAGCACATCTTCTAATCTCCTTAATCGGGATGTTTGTTATTTTCTTTGCATGGCCAGCAGGGTCATTAATAGATAAAAAAGGGCCAAAGCTATCAATAACTATTGGCGCATTGTTTATGGCAATAGGTTTTAGTGTACGACCTTGGCTTCTTGGAAGTTTTTCATTATTATTATTAAGTAGTATCATTGCTGGTGTTGGGCTAGCATGGATTCTTGTTGCGCTTGCACCTCAAATGCTTCGCTGGTTCCCAGCAAAAAACGCAGGACTTCCTGTTGGTATTGCAGCATCGGGATTATTCATCGGATTTGGAACAGGATCTCTTGTGATGCCTCTCCTTGCGAATCCTATTGATGAGACACATATTTTTAATGGTTTCTTGATATTTGGGATTATTGCAATAATTGCTTTTTTCATCTGGTTACTCGTCGGTAAAGATCACCCTATTACACCACCAGAAGAACGCAGTAAAGTCGAAAAAATGAAATTCTTAGAGGGGATGAAAAATGTTTTTTCTTCAAAGAACGCCTACCTTTACCCGTTGATTGGATTTATTATTGTCGGAATCACCTTGGTAATTTCTTCGTTTATTCACTTCCTCTATAAGGATCAAGTTACAGAAGGAGGATACATCGCTGGATTCCTATTATATGGGTGTGCAATTGGTGCCTTTTTTGCTCCTTTTATGGCGAAGAAATATGGATTGAAAAAAATTGCACTGACTGCTGTTGGAGGTTCGATTCTTTTCTGGCTTATTCTCTTTGGTGTACATCAATACGTTGATATATCGTGGCTACTGCTTGTTTTTATTGCGTTCCTCTTTGGTACTTGTTTCCAGGCCTCCTGGCCTCTGGCTTTGTACAGCCAGGAAATCGAAAAAGGAGTCACAGAAGCAAATGTGGGTATTGCAGCGAGTCTCTATGTCTCGGTGAGTAATATCGGGGCTGCAGTACTTCCGGTTATTTTTCCAATCTTGTTCCCCTTCAACGATCCTCTCATTCCGGTGATTGCGATCCTTGCGAGTTTAGTCATTTGTATTGTTTTATGGGCGGTAATGAAAAAAACTTAAAAAAAATATAACTACCGTTCAATGATTCTCTTAGCTTTCCCTGTACTGCGAGGGATGGACTTTGGTGGGATCGCATGAACCAGGATATGCAGGTTTAAAATTCGATAGATTTCTTGTTCCACCTTTTTCTCAAAGTCATCGAGATGACCTTCTCGGAATCGATCTTCTGATGGTTCAGCTTCGACAGAGAGCGAGTAAGTATCTCCTTGTTTTGTTTTCACGATTTGATAATTATCACTTATTCCAGGAACCTGCATTAAAGCAGCTTCGATTTGCGACGGGAAAACAATCACACCTTTGACCTTCATCATATCGTCGCTTCTTCCTTTAATTCTCGATTGAATTGGCAAGGTACGTCCACATTCGCAAATCTCCTCGGTAATTGATGCAAGATCTTTTGTCCGGAATCGAATTGCAGGAAACGCTTCTTTCGTTAAGGTTGTGAACACAAGTTCACCTTCCTCACCAGGTTCTAATGTCTCCCCAGTATCAGGATCAATTAATTCAGGATAGAAATGATCAGCGTTGATATGCAATTTTTTATATCTACATTCAGAAACCACACCAGGCCCGATTAGTTCTGTTAATCCATAGTGTTCATGCGCCACAATCCCCCAGCGTTCCTCTATTTTCTTACGCATTTCTTCACTCCAGGATTCCGCACCAAACGTGCCCAAACGAAGTAAAAAATCATCTGAGGGACTAAGTCCTTTTTCCTCAGCGACTTCCGCAATATGCAACGAATATGATGGTGTACAAGCAAGTGTAGTCACTCCAAAATCCTTCATGATATCGATCTGACGTTCCGTGTTCCCTGAGGAGATAGTGATGACCATCGCACCTATTTTTTGTGCACCTTTTTCAAATCCATGCGCACCGGTAAATAGACCATACCCGTACGCGTTTTGCAGGATGTCATTGCTGCGAAGACCGTTAGCCCATAATGATCGTGCCATGACTTCAGCCCAAAGTTCAACATCGTTTCTCGTATACGGGCCTACGACTGGTTTTCCTGTGGTCCCTGATGATGCATGCACCTCAATAATTTCATCAAGTTCTGTGCACACAAGACCGAATGGATAATATGCTCGTAAATCTTGCTTCGTAAGAAACGGGATTTTCTCGATATCCTTCAAGATCCTTATGGTATCAGGTTTTATTTTTGTTTCATCAAATTTTTTCTTGTAATATTTGTTTTTTGTATACACGCGATGGATGAGCTCTTTTAATCGTTTCAACTGCAACTCTTTTAATTTTGATAACGGCATTGATTCGTTCTTGAAATCCCACAATTTTTCAGCCATAACAGTTCTCCTTTACATTTCTGAATAAGATTTTTAAATATAATGCTTATGAAATGTTTGTAAAGCAAGAATTTTTAATGATAGGAGATATTTCAATAACTGTTCATGGAGACCTAATGTTATGAATGTGTTGATACTTGGTGCCGGTATGATGGGGCGTGCAATTGCGTACGATCTCAGTTTGTTTTCGGGTTTTGAACAGATTATCCTTAGTGATAAAGACTCACAGACACGCAGATCAGCTAAAAATTTTCTCAAAGGAACAAACGTTGATATAATACCGATAAACGCTGATAAATCCAACGATCTTAAGAAGCATTTTCAAAAAGTTGATGTTGTTATTTCTGCAGTCCCGTATCAATTCAACTTTAAACTTGCAAAAATGGCAATAGAAACTAAAACACACTTTGTTGACCTTGGTGGAAATAACACAATCGTTGAAAACGAACGAAGTCTTTTTTCAAAAGCAAAAAAGAGCAATGTAACTATCATCCCAGATTCAGGGTTAGCACCAGGTCTTGTATCGATTATTACAAGAGATATCGTTGATCGAATGGACACCGTCGACTCTGTTAAATTGCGTGTTGGAGGATTACCACGTCACCCAAAGGCTCCATTGAATTATCAAATCGTCTTTTCTCCCTATGGTCTCATTAATGAATACGTAGAAGACGCAATCATCCTTAATCATGGGAAAATTCTTAAGAAGAAATCAATGACAGATGTGGAATCTCTTAAATTCCCGGAACCTTTTGGAATGATGGAAGCGTTTCTTACCTCGGGCGGATGCTCAACTCTCCCGTTTACATACAAAAATACGATTGGATACCTTGATTATAAAACGATTCGATATCCGGGTCATTGCGAGAAAATCAAAATGTTTCTTGATTTCGGTTTTGCTAATGAAACAAAGTTGAATATTAAGGGGCATAGCATTATTCCTCGAGATGTTTTTGTAACACTACTCACAAAATTTGTTCCTACAAAAGGAGAAGATGTGGTATTGTTGAAAGTTATCAGTCAGGGAACAAAGAATGGAAAGAAGAGGCTTCGGGAATATTTGATGATAGATTATTATGATACGAAACATAATATTACAGCAATGATGCGGACTACTGGATATCCTGTTGCAATTATCGCGCAGATGTTAGAGAATGGGATGATCCAGGAGCGAGGTGTGTTTTGCCCAGAGGAAATCATTCGACCTACACTTTTTTTTGCCGAACTTAAAAAACGAAATATCATGCTTTCAATTAGCGACAGAAGCGTTTAACTATGCAGAAGAAAGAGTTTTTGGACGCAAAAGAGAGTGCATTAAAATCATTAGAGACTGCTTGTGCTAAGCAGAAGGTGGATGGAGAAATTCTACACATTCTTGATTTGATAAATGGGAACGAAGGGTTCTATACTTCGAGTAGTTGTGCAGGACGGATTGTTCTCTTGGAAATTCCACAGATAGGGGATAAACGTGGTGCAACGTTCCTAGGGATCTGGCATCGAACTATAGAGCTTAAAGAATTTAAGGCTGCCGCGACAAAGGCAACAAAAGGTCTTCTCTGGTTGCTTGCCCAATCACCTATTCTACATATAGGAGCACAGACGCTTGAACTTGCAGACAAGATGGTGAAAACCGCAATATCCTGCGGATTTAAAAACTCAGCAGTGAAATCATTTAGGAAAAAAATCAGGTTAGAAATTTGTAGTACTGAGCGTCTCGATGCACCCATCGGTAGGGATGGGTACTTGTTTTGTAAGAATGATCATTTGTCCTTATTGATTGAAATCTCCAATGAAGTTATCGAACGGTCAGGTCAAAAATTAGCTCGATTTGCAAAAAAAGTAGAAAAATTTGAAGAGATTTCATGAAAACGAAGGCTCTATCCAAAATAGATATATTAGAAATGATGTTAGAGTTCACCAAACTTTTTAGCAACTTCTTGGGCAACCTCAAGGCTAGTGTTTGATCCACCGACATCATATGTTTTGATTTTACCTTCTTTGATCACTTGTGCGATAGCGTCCTCCAGTTTTTTCGCAGGTTTCTTCTCACCAAGCCAATCCAACATTAGTGTTATAGTAAGAAACATTGCCATCGGGTTGACCTTGTACAACCCAGCATATTTAGGTGCAGATCCGTGAGTTGGTTCAAAAACCGCGTAAGTATCTCCTATATTCCCACTTGATGCAAAACCAAGACCACCAACCAACTGCGCTGCGAGATCAGAGATAATATCACCAAACAAGTTTGATGAAACTAAGATGTCGTAATTCTGTGGGTTTTTCACTAACCACATACACATTGCGTCTACGTTTGTTTCCTGATATTTTATGTCCGGGTATTCTTGTGCGATTTTCCGTGCTTCTTGAATCATCATACCGCTAGTCTCTCGGATAACATTGGGTTTTTCGATAAGGGTGACAGATTTTCGTTTGTGTTCTTTTGCGTACTTAAAAGCCTGTCGTACTATGCTTTGGCAGGCTTTCTTTGTGAAAATCCTGCAGGAAACCGCGATTTCATCTAAGGGAATCTGTGCGAATCGCTTCATTTTCTTATGGGTCATGAGTGCATCAAAGACTTGCTTGGGCAATGGTCGAAACTCTACACCAGCATATAAATCCTCAGTGTTTTCTCGGAATATAACTAGATCAATATCATCTCGATAGTTTAGTGGATTCCCAGGATAGGCTTTGCAGGGTCTGATGTTGGTATGAAGGTTAAATTCTTGACGTAGCCGCACGATCGCACTTGAATATAAAAGACCTTTGTTCCGTAACTCAGGTGAAAGCTCTTTTTGTGCATCTTCATTTGGTTTTGACGTGATAGCGCCAAAAAGACAGCAGTCAGTATTTTTCAATAAAGATAACGTTCGGTCGGGTAGCGGATTTCCTTCTTTTTTCCAAAACTCCCACCCGATATCCCCTATAGGATATTCAGCATCGAGATCAATTGTATCAAGAACAATTTTTGCTGCGTCCATGACGTCTTTTCCAACACCATCTCCAGGGAGTACGGCAATATGATATTTTGACATAGAGGCCTATAATCCAATCATATTTTTAAAGCTTTTTTATTAAAAGAAATCTTGGTAACCATACGAATGAGGGTTATTTCCGTAATTCACCAAGGGTTGTAACTCGTTCAGCAAACGCGTTATGTTTATGGATAGATTCTTCACTTTCACTGCGTGCAATCACCAGAACTTCATCAGGTAAGTCCCTGTATCGTTTCAACACTGCACTGAGTATATCACGAACAACGTCTTCTACAAATTTTGGTTTTGCATGCGCCCGAAGTACAAGCTCGGCTTCGTCTTTTCGTTTTAATATACTGTATGTCGGGCTGCTGAATGATTTCTCAACGATATTTATCATATCATCAGCATCAACAACCATGGTCCCTCGTGGAACTTCAATCATCAATGTTCCAATATTTCGTTGATTATGGGTTGGAGCTGAACAGTTTTTATCTCGAGTCTCAAGCTTTCGAACACCTTCCATAGCGCAGGGACATGTAGTCATCCCAATAGCTTTAACTCCAATGAGTTTAGTAAGTTCCCCATTGCTTTTTGCTCGCGCCTCTGCCACCAGTTTATAAGGTTCTGATCCTTTTTGACCTGAAGGATATATAACATCTAAAAAATAATCTGCCTCTGCTTTTACTTCAGAAAATGTTGCGTACTCATGTTTTTTAAGAAGTAGTTCTGCTACCTCCGCACAGAATGATTCTAAATCAGACACTGGTGTTTTAAGTGTTTGATTGATAATTTCAGATACCAATTCAAGATTTCGAGACATGTGACTGCCTTTCTGAGACGCAGGTAAGTCCACAAATAGATCCATTGTCACCGTAAGTGGAAGGACGGATTTTTTATTTGGTCGTTTTATGTGAACAAGTTTTTTTACACCCGTTACACCTACTCGTGTTAGCTTAAAATAGGAGGACGAAAGTCTTGATTGTACATCCGGTAACTCTATAGATTTAATCGTGGTCACCGAGAGCGAAATACCCTTATGTCTCAAAAACGTTCGCTTTATACTCAGATTTGTGGAAAAAAAAGAATATGGATCATTTTTTCTATTTTCTATGATTTTTCATTTTGTAAAATTAGTTCTTTTTCACTATAAGTTTCTAAAGAATTGGTGTTGTTTGGCTAAGTGGGAATTTCTTTTTTCATATTTAAGAGAATTTAAGGAAAAAAGTAAAATAACCCTCCCCGATATTCAGAGCCGTAGAAATTATGCCGCTGTGGCTTAGAGGTATAGCGATTCCTTGGTAAGGAATAGGTCGAGGGTTCAATTCCCTCCAGCGGCTTTAGTATCCGAGTTTCAATTCCCCAACATTTTTAAATAGTAGTAATTGATACTATTTTTGTTAATATGGTTCACAAATACAATATTGAAAAAAGAAAAAAAAAGATATCACAAAACCAGAAAATCCTTAAGATTAACAGAAAACATATCATGGATTTTATTGAAAATCAAGGAGCAAGTGGTAACAAGAAAGCTCGGCAAGTGAAATATCTCTCGATTCTTGGTCAAATCGGCGCATGGATCAACTACAATTTCGAGGTCGCAACAAAAAAGGATATAGAAAAACTTTGCAGCAAAATCAACGGTTCACAGATGGCCGATTGGACCAAGCATGATTATCTTCTCACGATCAAAGTCTTTTATCGTTTTATTCGAGATACAGATGAATATCCACCTGAGGTCAAATGGATAAGAGTGAAAAAACCAAAACGAAATCATAAACTCCCAAGAGATCTTATAACAATGGAGGAGGTGAAAGAACTTGTGAATCATGCAAACAATCTCCGGGATCGCTGTTTTGTGTTGTTGCTCTACGAGAGCGGAGCAAGGATAAGTGAGATTATAGATCTTAAAATAAGAGATGTTGAATTTGATAAATATGGCGCTCGAGTCACTCTACCTGATTATGAGAAAACAGGGGCACGAAAAATTCGTATAATAGCATCAGCTCCCGCAATCAGCAACTGGATGTTTGGACATCCTCGGAAGGATGACAGAAACGCACCGCTTTTTTGTGGCATAGGGACTAAGAATCATGGACAACCACTGGATTACCGGACACCTTATGACATACTGAAGGAGTTAGGGAAGAAAGCTGGTATTGATAAACCGATGAATCCTCATCATTTTCGTCATTCCCGTGCGACAGAGCTTGCGAAGCACCTCACAGAAGCGCAATTATGCGCATACTTGGGGTGGGCTCCAGGATCACGAGAGGCATCAACATATGTCCATCTATCCGGACGAGATATGTATAAAGCTATCCTTGCACTCCATGGATATCGTGATGAGGAAGAAGAAAAAAAGGAGAAATTTTCCCCGATTGAATGTCCGCGGTGCCATACGAAAAACGACGCCGGTGCACGGTTTTGTTCTCAGTGTAGTCTTCTTCTTGACGAAAAAAGTATAGGCGATTTTGAAAAGGACAAAGATAACGCTACTGCACTTGGTTTTAATGTGCAGACAATAATGAATAATAAAGAACTTATGGTTAAAATAATGAATATGATGGCTGAGGAATGGGAAAAACAACAGGATTCGAAACAATGATTATTCCTGTATGTTTTCTTTTTTATGTATAATGGTGGCTGCCTCGATTTTTTTTTCTATGGTTTCCCAAATTGTTTTTTCTATATTGTCGATCATGGTTTCATCAACATTTTTTATTAATTGAATGAGACGCCATTGTTTTGCCTGTTGTTTTCCGTAATCTGTAAGAATGTATCGAGGGACTTCATCTTTTTCTAATCGTTGCAATATGTTATATGGTTGATTAGAAAGTCTGTTGAGGAAATTTGAGAGGTTTGAATTCGATGTGATGCAATCTTTTATAATGATTTTTTCGGCGTATAAACGTTCTAATTTGTTTTGGTAACCAATTCTTTGGTATATTTCTTGTTCTAGGTTGAAGAAATTTTGCATTGCTCTGATAAAAAGAGTATGTTTCATGTTATCATGATTGGGGATTAACGCCCAGCGATAGTGCAGCTGTCGAAGTCCTTCTTCTCCTGCGAACGTGTCAGTCAGAATGATGATTGATCGGTAATGGTCAGCGTCGAAAAGCTCTTCAACCGTCATTTTTCTTCTGCTTTTCCTATTATTCATCATACTTTTTTCCTTATGTTCATTTTTTAATAATAAATAATGAGTATATAAAAATTATGTAAACATATTGTATAAATATGATAGAACCAAATCGAGCATTGCAGCGATTTCATCAACAGATGTGCCCTCATCTACCGCTCGATAGTTTTGAAATGTTCTGCCGCCTTGTCGCCGCATTGACTGAACTAAAGAATTCTCGCAGAGAGAAGTAAATTTTGAAGGTGAAAAAGATGAAGAAGAATCTCTGTTGTAGACCATGGGGATTACCATATCGATTGCTGGTCGTTTACCCTATCGTTGATCACAGACGATTACCATACCATCGTCGCCATAGTATTTTTCACCATATTATAGGAGATATTTTATGCAGGAAAAAATAGAAGGACAAAAGCAGAGGCCACCGAGTAGAATCCGTTATGAACTCACTCATCCTGTGGTATCATTCCGGACTAGTTTGGATGCGTATAACGAATTGATGACTTATCTAAACAAGCATGCGTTAAGCATTGGGGATTTTTTTCGAATTTCTTTGAAAAAACAGAAGATAAATTATGAACAAGCACGCAATGAGGCATTTAATAATGGATATAATAATGGCAGAACCAAGGGGTATAATGAAGGACATAATAAGGGGTACGATGAAGGATATATCAAGGGGATGAAGGAGGGATCAAAAAAAGGTCATCAAGAAGGTTATAACGAAGCAAAACAAAAATATTGTATCTGGTTTTATTGTGCCATCTGTAATGAGCCTATATTAATAACGACATTTTCTGAAATGCATGTATTCGTTAATGATTTTCTCAGACGTGAGGGGTGGGGTCATAGCATGTGTCATCAACGATATAGATAAAATTATTGAGGGGTCAGACTAATTAGTCAGGATTTCTTGACTAATGAGTGAAAGTTAATTAGTCAACATTATTGGAAATGTAGTCTTGGTTGACATTACAATTAGAAAAATATTAAATAATCTACATTTTTTAAGGTTTCTAAATAATGGGTCTAACTCGTTAGTCAAGTGCTAATTAATCAAGTATTTAATATTAACGATTTTTTAGACTTTGCACTCGAAATAAAGAGCTATTTGTAAATTCTATATTTTTACTGTAACCAATGCTAATTATTCAAGTACACACCGAGATCTTTTCTTATTTACTAGTATTCTACCTCAAACTCATACGAAGCCTCCAACCGCACACCACCATCACACACCAACACCTCACCATCCGGACTCACCAACGCCGCATACACCTGATACAACCCATCCCCATACGACAAATCATCAGAGTTCACCAGGTTATTAAAAATCGTATCAAGACCCAATGTGTCACTGCTATTAATAACCCGGAAGTCACAGACCGCATCAAAATCAACCACCCACACCGCCTGCGATGCATTATAATACTGCAACTGAATCAATAAAAATCCGGAGATATTCGTCGACCCTGTGTTCACAAGCTTTGACTGACACCCCGTATAGAACCAATACTCATTACTCTCCGACCAGTTCACCCCGTCACTCGCATTCACCTTCCACAACCACCACTCGCCATTCACCGACGCATTCACATAACACTGTGAGCAATTTGATCCACTTGAAACATTATTATCTACTGCGAACATCACCCAGGAACCGTTCACCTTGTTATACCACGTGACCATCATATTGTTGTTCGCCGCATTCGAAACCATAATCGACACAACCGGTGCCAAGGAAACATTCGCCGACCCATTCTTGGGAGACCAATTGCTAAACACGGGATACGGCACATACTGATAATAACACCGACTATCCACAACACCCGGGGTGACCTCATTATCAAACCCGGTTTTCTTCCCCTTGCTATAAAACTCATAATACCCCGTGCTATTTGGATAATTAAACATCCAGCTCCAGGGCGATCCCATATCAGGGTTAGACGCATTCGACCAGACCATCCAGTCTCGACCCCAAGGACCATTCGACGCGTTATACGTCCGCAGGAACATACAGTCAACCAACCAGCTATCCATGCTCGTATCACCAGTCTCCAAGGCACCCACCAACTGAATCGTATACGTTGAACTTGTTAATCCAGTAGCGGTGAAATTCTTCCACCCGGTCCCCGTGATAATCCCCAGAGAACTCCAACTCGAACCCGTCCAATACATCACATTGAGCGTCTCACTCCCCGTATGACCAGTGACATAGATGC